>CAZFTY010000078.1:0-7941 GCA_964521835.1 uncultured Microbacter sp. | reverse complement strand
TCCCGATATGGAGGCATTGGTTTTGACTAAAGTACCAATCAATCCGGCGGTGGCTAAAGCTCTTAAAATGCGCGCCTCCGAAAAATGGTGGTATTGGCGCAATTGGTATAATACCGCGGGAACCACGGCGCATGCTCCACATGTCGGGGCGGTGGCAATCAACCCTCCGGCTGCATTCTCTTCGGCCACTGCCAGTGCGTAGGCATACACCATGCCGCGTCGTTGCAGCGAATCGCTGTAACCTTTTGCTTTTACGTAGTAATTGGGAGCTTTCCGTTGTAGTTTTAAAACGCCCGGAAGTGTTCCTTCATTTTCAATGCCCCTCTCTACGGCATTGCACATGGTTTTCCATACCTTTTTGAGATAGTCGTTGATGGATTCACCTTCAAACTGCTCTACCACCTGCCAAAACGCCAACCCCTCTTTGTCGCAATAGGCCAGTATCTCATCCATGGTGCTGAGCGGATAAGTAGATGTCCTGGTGTGAGTATCTCCCTCTTCGGCCAAAGCGCCACCGCCAATGCTGTACACCACCCAGGTATCGGTAATGTTGTCGTTTGCATCTACCGCTTCAAACTTCATTCCGTTGGGATGAAAAGGCAAAAAGACCTTCGGTTCCCAGATTAGGTTAACCGGTTTCTCTTTGATCTGTTCGAGGATGGCAATATTGGTGAGGTGACCTTTACCGGTTGCTGCCAGACTTCCGTAAAGCGTCACGTTGAAGTGGTGTGCTTCGGGATGTTTTGCATTGAATTGAGCTGCTGCTTTGGACGGGCCCATGGTGTGACTGCTTGAGGGGCCGTATCCTATCCGGTAGAGTTCGGTAATTGAATCCATTCTGTATATTTTTTCACAAAAGTAACCGTTTTATGGCCACAAACAAAGCCCCCGACCCGAACTTTTCTGCTTTTGGAAATATTATTTTTTTGATAGCTATAATTGCATTTCGCTTCACCGTAACGTATCTTTGTATCACTCGTCCGGATTGTGATAGGCAATACCGGATATTTTTTACCGGGCAATTTGTCCGGCGTTCACTGATTTATTAAAAGCAACAATAAACATGAAACAAACATTGAAACAGGGAGTTTATCCAAAAGGCCATGTTCATTGCGAGTTCCATGCGACAACTATTAGAAAAATAAAAATAAACGCATGAAAATAGGATTTATCGGTTTAGGAAAAATGGGCGGGAAAATGGTGGAACGCCTTCTCAATAACGGACATCAGGTCGTAGTGTATAATCTCACCAAGAAAGAGGTCGATGAGGCTGTAGAAAAAGGGGCCGAGGCGGCAACCGATCTTCACGATCTGGTCGGAAAGCTGGATGGAAAGAAACTGGTGTGGCTGATGGTGCCGTCCGGCACTCCTGTCGACGCGAATCTTGACACGCTGTCTGACCTGCTGAAAAAGGGTGACATTATCGTCGACGGTGGCAATAGCTACTGGCGCGACTCCGTTGCCCGTGGTAAAGACCTCAAAGAAAAAGGTATCGACTATATCGATTGTGGTACCAGCGGTGGGGTGTGGGGACTGCAAAACGGCTATTGCCTGATGTATGGCGGTAAGAAAGAGGCTTGCGATTTCGCGGAACCGCTTTTCAAAAGTCTGGCTCCCGAAAATGGCTACATCTATTGCGGCGAAAGCGGTGCCGGTCACATGACCAAGATGGTGCACAACGGCATTGAATACGGAATGATGCAGGCTTATGCCGAGGGCTTTGAAATAATGAAAAATTCGCCTTACGATATCGACCTTGAAAAGGTGTCGAAAGTGTGGATGAATGGTTCGGTGGTGCGTTCGTGGCTACTCGAACTGATTGGAAATGCGCTGGAAAAAGATCAGGAGCTCACCGATCTGCAACCGTGGGTGGCCGACAGTGGCGAGGGTCGCTGGACGGTGCAAACGGCCATGGACTTCGACGTGCCGGCTCAGGTCATCACCTCGTCGCTTTTTGCCCGTTTCCAGTCGCGTCAGGAGAATTCGTATGCCATGAAACTGTTGGCTGCCATGCGAAATCAGTTCGGCGGTCATGAGGTAAAGAAATCGTAAAGGAGGATATTGCTATGGCACAAATTCAAGACCAGGTGCTGGTTATCTTCGGAGCCTCGGGCGATCTCACCTACCGCAAACTGATTCCTGCACTATTCGATCTGTTTATGCAGGATCTGTTGCCCCAAAATTTCACCATTTTGGGTGTGAGTCGCAGTGAGTTTACCGATAAAGCATTCCGCGATAAAATGAACGACGGCATTCGCCAGTTTGCCTATTTCAAAAATCCTGACAAAGAGAAGCTGGCTGTTTTTGATGAAAAGTTGCACTACCTTTCTATCGAAACGAAAGAGGCTACGGAGTATGCCAAATTGGTTCACAAGCTCAAAAAGATTGACAGCGATCATCATACCGGAGGCAATTATCTGTTTTACCTCTCTACGCCTCCCAGTTTGTATGGCCTGATTCCTCAGTTTTTGGCACAACAGGGGCTCAATAAAGGGCACAACGGCTTTCCACGACTGATTATCGAAAAACCATTCGGCGAGGATGTCTATTCGGCCTTCCAACTCAACAAACTGCTTCTCAACTTTTTCAAAGAAGAGCAAATTTACCGGATCGATCACTATCTGGGTAAGGAGACAGTACAAAACGTTCTCGTAACCCGTTTTGCCAATGGAATATACGAACCTCTCTGGAACCGGAATTATATCGACCGCGTAGAGATAACGGCAGCCTAGAGTCTGGGTGTAGAGGGTCGTGGCGGGTATTATGATCATGCCGGAGCGCTTCGCGATATGGTGCAGAATCACTTGCTGCAGCTGGTCGCGTTAGTTGCAATGGAGCCTCCCACCGAGATTAGCGCCGGAGCTATCCGCAACGAAAAGATGAAGGTTTTTCAGTCGCTTCGACCGCTGAAAGAGACCGATCTGTTCAGTAGCGTGATTCGCGGACAATATTTGTCGTCGAACATTCGCGGAGGTCATTTCAAAGGCTACCGTGAAGAAGAGGGTGTTGACCCGATGTCGCGCACCGAAACCTATGCGGCGCTAAAATTTTATATCGACAACTGGCGTTGGGGCGGAGTGCCGTTTTATATCCGCACCGGCAAACGGATGCCGACGCGTGTTTCGGAAATTGTGATTCATTTTAAGCCTACACCTCATAAACTGTTCGTTAGCAATCCCGATTTCTGGACGATGGGAAACCAGTTGGTGCTGCGCATTCATCCCGATGAGGGCATCCTGCTGAAAACGGGGATGAAAATCCCGGGAGCGGGGTTTGAAGTAAAGACGGTCAATATGGATTTTCACTACAAAGATTTGCAGGCAACCTATGTGCCGGGAGCTTACGAACGGCTGTTGCTTGACGGAATGATGGGCGATGCCACTCTTTATACCCGTGGCGATGGGCTGGAGGCTGCCTGGTGCTTCGTGCAACCCATTCTCGATTTCTGGAAGCACAATCCGAATGCGCCGCTCTACGGCTATCCCGCCGGAACCTGGGGCCCCGATTGTGCCGATAAATTAGTGGAAGGTGAAAATCAAACATGGCGTTATCCCTGCAAAAATCTGGCAGGCGATGGCATCTATTGTGAATTATGATTCGACAAATATCTGTATTTGAAACTATTGGCGACCTCAACCGCGAGGTCGTCAATCTGATCGATTACCTGCTGCAATCCAGGCCAACAATCAGTATCGCCCTTTCAGGAGGTTCTACCCCGAAAGCATTGTTCGATTATTGGTCAAAAGCAAAGCGCGAATTCGATTACTGGAAGCGCATTCGTCTCTTTTGGGGGGACGAACGTTGCGTGCCTCCCGATGACGAAATGAGCAATTTCGGCATGACCAAAGAGCATTTGCTTGACAAAATACCCATTCCTCCCGGAAATATTTTCCGCATCGTGGGCGAAAATGATCCCAGGCAGGAAGCGATGCGTTACGGTGAATTAATTGAAAAAGAGGTGAGCTCTTTCGATCTGGTTTTGCTGGGATTGGGAGATGACGGACATACGGTTTCCATTTTTCCGCCATCCATCAAACTTTGGAAAAGCCCGCAAACTTGTGTCGTAAATCGACATCCGGAAAGCGGAATGGAGCGCATCACGATAACCGGAAAAGTCGTTAATGGGGCAAGCTATGTAGCATTTCTTGTCACAGGGAGTAGTAAGGCGGCGAAAGTGGAAGAGATTATCCTGCACCGAAAAGAGCACATAAACAGTTATCCCGCAGCCAAAGTAGCGCCTGCCTCCGGAAATTTATTCTGGCTATTGGATGCCCGTGCGGCAGCGTTGCTCCAATCCAAACCATTCATTAACTTTGCAAACAAATTAAAGTGATATGCCATTGATTTTATCCGATATGAAACTGAGCGAGGTTATTCTTCAGCATTACGTGCTGATGCCGGTGATCCGTCGCTTTAATATAAAACTGGGATTTGGGGAGAAAACGATAAGAAAAGTGTGCGAAGAGTACAGCCTCGATGTCGACCTTTTTCTGGCAGTAATCAATCTGTATATTCAACAAACATATGCTCTGGATCGTCCTTTGACGATTAATCAGATCGCGGCGACCGTTGATTACATGAAGAATACCAACTCTCAGATAGTACAGGCTCAGCTACCCAATGTGGAGCGGCATTTACACGCGCTCATGTCCAACAGTTTTGAACACAACAAAACGATCGGTCTTATCAATAATTTTTTTCAGGAGATCAAAGCCGAACTACTGACCGGAATCAGTTATGATAATGAACAGCGGTTTCCCTATATCGAACGCTTATGCACCGGAATGCCGGAGGCAGAAGCTACAAAACCAAACGACTCGCCGGTGCAAGAGCCGGTAGACGAGAAAATTTTCGACCTGCGCAGCATGTTGATGAAATACCTGACCGGAGAGGCCGATCAGAATCTTTGCTATGCCGTCTTTTTTGCCCTGTTTACGCTCGAAAACGATATCCGGCAATACAATAAAATTTGCGAAAAATTACTCGATCCGGCGATTGGACATATCGAAAAAAGATGCTGAAAGATAAGAATATAGCTATTATGACCAGCCGTGTTCTCGAAGGACGGGGATTGCAATCGCTCCTGATGGAGAGCTTTGAAGGCACTGGAACCACATTGTTTTCATCGCCATCCGAATTAACCGAAAATGAGAGTAATAGCTACGATCTGTTTTTTATCTCCACCGATCTGTTTATTCTCCATCACGATTATTTCTTGCCGAGAAAAAACAAAATTATTGTCTTTGGACACACCCTGTCGCCCGATGTGCCCCACTCTACCCAACCGTTTCTCAATACCAATATGCCGGAGGCTGATTTGATTGATCAACTGAACAATCTGCTCAAGACCTCCATTCATCAGGAAAACAGTGATGGACTTACAGCCCGTGAAACAGAAGTACTGACTCTGGTGGCTCAGGGGCTCCTCAACAAAGAAATTGCCGATCAACTGGGCATCAGCCTGCATACCGTTATCTCTCACCGCAAAAATATCGCGTCCAAGCTCGGCATCAAAACGGTTTCCGGATTTACCATGTATGCGGCTATGAACGGATTGATTTCTATGAGTTGACCCGTCCCTGATTATTACTACGGATTAATCAATCCTCACAAGCCGTCTTTAATTAGTCGTTTAGTTTACAGCAAATTGCCAGTTTAACACTTTACTCCTCCTCTTTTGTTATCCCCGATTTATCCCCACATTTAGGGATTTTGCACCTCGTTTTTTTACCCGTCCTTTGCACCGTAAAAATAATTCAGATCAACCCGGGTCTCCAACCGACCATTTGTTTCGATCTGAAATTCACGTTTGATTACTCTTTACAAACACTTCATAATGGCAAAACGTTACTTTTTACTTGCAACACTTGTAGTTTTAACAACCCTTCAATTCATCAAAGCTGATAATGCTTCCGATACCATTATCAGTAATCGTTACAACCTGAACGAGGTTACGGTAGTCTCTACCCGCGAAACGCTGCCGCTCAAAGAGCTTCCTGCATCGGGAACTACTCTTTCGGCTCAAACTCTTTCCGATAGAAATATCTCTTCGTTGAAAGATGTATCGGCTTTTGCTCCCAACTTTTATATTCCCGATTACGGTTCCAAACTTACCTCGGCAGTCTATGTTCGTGGTGTCGGAACCCGTATGAGTGGTTCTACGCTGGGTTTATATGTCGATAACATTCCCTATCTTGACAAGAGCGCTTTCGACTGCGATTTTTATGACATCGAGCATATCGAGATGTTGCGTGGTCCGCAAGGAGTACTCTACGGCCGTAACTCATTAGGCGGAATTGTGAATGTCAGAACGTTATCTCCATTCAATTTTCAGGGAACGAAATTATTGCTTTCGGCCGGTAATTACGGGCAATACAAGGCTCAATTGTCGCATTACGCTAAATTCAACGATAAGCTGGCACTTTCATTGAGTGGTTATTTCAATAACTCAAACGGATTCTTCACCAACCAGTTCAATGGAGAGAAAGCCGACAAGAGCCGTTCGTCGGGAGGACGCGCGCACCTCGAATGGCATCCTACAGCCCGACTAAAAGCCGAATATACCGTTGCTTACGATTATAGCGATCAAAACGGTTATCCCTATGCCAAACTGACGAATGGCGTGATTGGCAACATCAATTACAACGATCCGGGCGCGTATAATCGTAAACTGTTGACCAATGGTCTTTTTGTCGAGTACAAGGCCGATAAATTTGTCGTTAGTTCAACAACCAGTTATCAATATATGAAAGACCGGATGCAGCTCGATCAGGACTTTACGCCCGATTCGATGTTCAATCTGACGCAAAAACAAAACCTCAAAGCCTGGACGCAGGAGTTTGTCGTTAAGTCAAAAAACGAGTCTAAATATCAATGGGTTGCCGGCATTTTCGGATTTCATCAGGATTTCACAACTGATTCTCCAATGATGTTCGAAAAGGGTGGTCTTGCCATGATTCAGGGATATCTGACTGCGGCAAAAGCGTCCAATCCGTATATGCCTACCATAACAATTACCAATAAGGAGATGCCGGTTCCCGGCATGTTTGTCAATCCTTCGCAGGGAATTGCCGCATACCACCAGTCGTCGTACAAACTGGGCAAACTGACCTTTACTGCCGGATTACGCTTAGAGTATGAGCAGACCCGTATCAATTACAGTACTTCCGGCACATTGAATACGTTGGTTAAACTGCCTCAGCCATATATTCCCGCTTTTCCGGTCGACTCCACCTATTCGGTTGCGGGCAAAAGTGTGCACGAATATTGGGAACTGCTGCCCAAATTTGCGTTGAAGTATGATTTCTGTCCTCAAAATAGTGTTTATATATCTGTATCAAAAGGATACAAAGCCGGAGGATACAATTACACCATGCTCTCAGATATTCTAACCCTGAAAATGAGCGGCAAAAAAACGCCTGCCGATATCGACCAATATATCACCTTCAAACCGGAATATAACTGGAATTACGAAATCGGAATGCATAGCCAACCGATCAAAGGTCGTTTATTTGCCGATATGGCAGTTTTCCTGATAGATTCAAGAAACCAGCAGATTGTGACTTATACCAACATCGGTGGACGTACGGTGCAAAATGCCGGCCGCTCGCAAAGCAAAGGGGTGGAAGCCTCGTTACGGGCACTGTTTACAGATAATCTTTCTGCATCCTTGTCTTACGGATATACCGATGCCACTTTTACGCAATACACGGTCAACAATCAGGCCGGACAGACCGTTAGTTACCGGGGAAATCACATTCCGTTTGCCCCGCAACATACCGTAGCCCTTTCGGCCGACTATGCGATTCCGGTCAACGCTTCATTGATAGATCGTTTGGTAATTAATGCTCAGGGAACCGGCGTGGGTCGTATTTACTGGAATGAGAGCAATAGTGTCTCGCAAGCCTTCTACACGTTAGTCAATGGGCGAATAACCGCCGA
>CAZFTY010000077.1:0-7942 GCA_964521835.1 uncultured Microbacter sp. | reverse complement strand
TCGGGATCGCTCTCCTGACTTTTTAATCCGGCAACCTTTTTCTGCTGAAGCATACCCAATTCTTTTGCATCGAAAACCGGATGATTGATTGCTTCTGCAAACAAATCCCATCCTTCGTTGAAGTAGGGCTTGACGCAATTCATGTTAATATAGCCGTAGTCGTATCCTGAATTTCCGGAAACATCGATACCGTATTTGTCTGCCAAATCCTTAAACGCGTCTTTGGTATATTTTTGAGTTCCACATTCTGTTGCGGCGCTTAATGCCAGCGATTCGATACCTTGCTGTTGTGCGGTGTAGTTGGCGGTACCCCCCTTAAAAAACATATAGGCACTAACCGATTGTTTCGCCGACGGTTTAAAGATGACCTTTAACCCGTGAATATTCATCTCCGTGACGTTGTCCTGAGCCTGCAAGCAAAACGAGAAGGCTGCAAATGCCACAATTAAGCTAACTATTTTGATTTTCATTTGCTTCTTTATTAAGTGTTTTACATTTCAGTGAGTAACATATTATTCTTTCCAGAATGTTTCCGGTTTCAACTGCTCTTTCTGAGCCGGGTTGATGAGTAAACCTGCAACATAATTCTTTCCTTTGATGTATTTACGTACATAGTTCTGCAGATCGGCTTTGGTCACTTTTTTCACATTGGCAATATAGTTGTAGAAGTAATCGAGGTCTGCCGTACACCAATTGTAGGCCAGATTGTGCGATAAAGAAGAGGTGACATCAAATTCTTGCAGATTCTGAATCTCGAGTTGTCGTTTTGCATTTTCTAATTGTTCGTCGGTAATGTAATCCGGCGAATCCCATTGTGCAATTTGTTCTTTCATTGCCTGTGCACAAGCGGCAACGTTAGCAGGATGTGGAACCACAATAACCCTGATAGGACCGGTGTGTTTTAATGTCTGGTAACTGACGCTGGCTTGTAGCGCAAGACCTTTATCAACGAGTTCTTTTTGAAATTTATTTGAGTTTTGAGACAGGATATACGAAAAGACATCGGCAGCATATGTTGCAGGACGGTCGCTTCGGGTATCGGGACCATGCCAGCCGAGCATGAACATGGGCACGCGGGCATTTTTAGATTCTACCACGAAATAATTTATTTTGTCTAACGGCTTGAATTCCGGAACCGGCCATTTGGCGAAAGGATCGAAACCGGACGCTTTCCACGAACCGAATAGCTCTTTTACTTTCGCGAAAACATTCGTATGGTTTACGTCGCCCGAAATAATCAGCATGGAGTTATTTGGCCAATAGTATTTGTCTTTGATGGCTTGCATTTTTGCCGGCGTCGCCGTGTTGATGATGGTGTGGTCGCCAATCACATTTTTGCGACTGAAAAGATCACCCCACAGCGCGTGGTTCATCTCCATATAAAGCGGAAAATAGGGATTCGATTCATTGCGTTGAAATTCACCATCTACCACTACATTCTCTTTTTTCATCTCTTCCGCAAGAAACAGCGGGTAACGAATGGCCGAATTCATGAAATTAAGTCCTGCCACCCAATTGTTTTTTGGCAGGGTGAAGAAATAATTCACTCGTTCTTCCGAAGTAGTTCCATTAAAAACGATGCCAAGTTCACGTACTTTTGCCATAAAAGTTTCCTGACTCGGGTAGTCTTTGTTGGCTTTGAAGAACATGTGTTCATAGAGGTGACTCAACCCGTTGAATTCGGGCGATTCGGTGTACGAGCCATTTTTGGTCGTAATTTCCACTGTGGCGAGAGGTACGCTTTTGTCTTCAACTACCAATACCTCTAATCCGTTTGCCAGCTTTGTGCTAAAGAAGTTGGCCGGCTTCTGGGCAACCATTGGCATGAGCAGAGTTAGCATACTCATACCTACAATCATCTTTTTAATCATAGTTTGTAAATAAATTAATGAAATACATGTGAGGCATTCATTTGCAATGCCGGGTATAATGTTTAATTGACAGCCTTTCGCTAAAAGCTAATGTACTGTTTTTTGATAAAGTGTTTGCTCGTAAAGCTGAAATTGATTGTCAGATTTTTGTTTGTAAGCGATTTGTTTCAGCATGTATAAGGTAATCAGTTCTTTCGGTAATATCTCCATGCCACATCATATGTTATGGCAATCCAGGCTACAAGACAAGGCAATGCCATTAAAGAGTATGGTTGTATGTAATGCCGGTATAGCCAGCGGGGAAACAGATCGGACGGTGGCATACAAGAGAACAGAAACACAAAAATTATTATCGCCCACTGGTGGACCGTAAATGGTCTGGGTTGAATGACGAACCAGATAATCGCGCCTAAAATCGCGATCAGATAGGTGTTGGGTTCGCTGCCGGTACTGAACAGAACTGTGAACAATAGAACGGATGATAAAATGGATAGTTGAAATATTTTATCCGAGTAGTGTTTGATTCGCAGGTATGGTAAGAAAAACAGGACGAGCCCTGAGGCCAGAAAAGGTATATTCGACCACTGTGTCTGATGAAAAATGCGTCTTATCATTCCCATCACGGAAATGTCCTGTCCTGGCGATAGTTCATTAGCCTGATTTTTTTCAATCAAACAGATATACCATGCTTTGTACTGGCCGATAACGTATTCCGGTGGCGCAAATAACATGGGGATGGCAAAAAGCACAACGGCCCAGATAGCGCACCACATAATGAATTTTAACTTGTGCTTTGAGAAGAAAAAGAAGGCCAGACCCACAATACCGTATAATTTTACCAATGTACCGATTACAATGAGAAATGCTGCCCACACGTCTTTTTCCTTGATGATACAAGAATAAGACAAAATAATGATGGCTGCAATCGATATGTTGAATTGTACATTTGTAATGGCAGTAAAAAGAGGAATGGCAGCAAACAGATAGATTGCGGAATGTTGCCATTGCTGTAGCGGTAATTGTTTTATTGCGTAAAACAGAAAAGCGACATTGGCGATCAGCCACAAAGGCCCTCCTAAACTATCGGGCAAAATGGCAAAAGGGGCAATGATTAGACTGAAAATAGGACCGTAATGGTTGGTGTCCAGTATATCGGTGGGAGCAGGATAGAGCGAAACGAGTTCCTGAAAGTGATAAAAAACGAGTTTGTATATGGTATAATTTGCATGTAATCCGGATGTTAGTTGTTTGACAATGCCTACAAATAGAGCAAGCAGAACCCATACAATAAATAAAACCCGATAATCCTGAAGATAGAGCTTTGTCTTAAGTTTTGGTAGAGAAAATGTCATATCAAAGGTCGTTTGATGCTTAATAAAAGACTAAAAATTAAAAAACAAAGATACAAAAAAAGAAAATGAATTTGGAGTTGAATGTCTCTATTGCTTATCTTTGCTCACATTGAGCAACGATTTAGCTTCAAAAATGAGTGTTGAATGTCATATTGTAGCTTAGTCAGCCCTTTGTTAAGTATTGATTCATAAAAATATGCATATGTTACAGCGTAAAAAAATAAAAAAGTTTCACATATTCATAGCCGTTTTATGCCTTGTGGCAGGCACTTTAGGCTATCTGTTCTTCCCGGGTTGGAAATTTCATCAACCCCTCCCGCTTCCTTCTGAAAAGCAATATAATTTTTTTGTAATAACTGATTTCGGTACTGTTGCTCATCATTACAACAAACCCAAAGTAGCCAAACAGATGCAATTGTTTGCAGCTAAAACCAATCCGCAATTTATTATATCTTCGGGAGATAATTTTCATACCGATGTCCTGAAAGCCGTTCAGGATACAGCCTGGCAATGGGATTACGGTCAGTTCTTCAGGGTTGGCAATATCAAAGATCTGGATTGGTATGCTGCACTGGGCAACCATGATTATACGGGCAATCCGGAAGCAGAAATCGCTTATGGAACCCTAGATAAACACTGGCATATGCCGGCGCGATATTATACCTTTACGAAACAAACTCCGGATGGAACTTCCTTGCGGTTTATTGTCCTCGATACATCTCCCTTTGTGAAGAGTTATAGAAAACGGGTGACGCATAAGGATGTCGCAATACAAAATACCGATCGGCAACTTGCATGGTTGGATAGCGTATTGGCAACATCAAAGGAGCGATGGAAGGTGGTAATTGGTCATCATCCCATTTATCATTCGGGCTTTTTCTCCGGAAATACACCAGAGTTGATTGATCAGGTAAAGCCTATATTGAAGAAATATAACGTAGATTTCTATTTTTCGGGTCATGTGCATACATTTCAGCATAACCAAATTGGAGGAATCGATTATGTTACTACTGCATCTGCCTGGAAAACGCGTATGGTAACGCCGTGGTTTTATACACGCTTTTGGAAATCAGCAACCGGATTTACGATATGTTCGGTCGATCATTCGCACTTTGCGATTTATTTTATCAACGAAAAGGAAGAGCTTTTGTATAGCTATGCCCGCAAGAAGTCTTGATTGGTAACGGGGATCTTGAATTATTGGAGTGGAGAAGAGTGGGCGCTACTGCGCATTGCGTTGTTGTGCCCATTTGTATTTCCAAAAGGATAAGGTTGCCAGTGTTTTGCTGATGATGAATCCGTAGTATCCATCCAGTAAACCCAGCTTCAGTACATATATTTTGAACAAGCGAAATGCCCCTTTTATATAGGGAGTCCAGAAGAGAATCCAGTTCTCAAGGTTCAGAAACCCGAGAAAGGTGTAAGAAATTTATTCTATCTTTGATCCTCAAAAAGTTTAAAAGGACATTTAGTATGAAACGTTTTCGATTTTTTTTTGTGTTCTGAAAACTTATGTGGTTTTAATATTATGATAATAAGAGATATAGAATTTAAATATTTGTGGATTGATGTAACTTCTTAGATTGTAATTAATATTTAAAGTTGTTTAATATTGATGATTGCCTAATTTCTTAATAGTTATTTGTCTAATTTATAACGAGCCATTGTGATTAGCACACGAAAAAAAATATCAATAGTACTAAATACCTACAATGCAGAAGCATATTTGGCACAAGTACTAGAGGCATTGCAGCAATTTGATGAAATTGTTGTATGCGACATGCATAGTACCGATTCTACACAAGACATTGCAAAAGAATATGGTGCCCGCATTGTACTTCATGAACGTTGCGGCATCTGCGAGCCAGCGCGAAATGCAGCCATACAGGCTGCTACATATAATTGGGTGTTCGTACTCGATGCAGATGAAATAATTCCACCGGCATTACGAATTTACCTTTATCAACACATTAATTCGCCGAACCCGGAGGAAGCGCTACGAATTCCACGAAAGAATTTTTTTATGGAACATTTCATGCACTGCCTTTACCCTGACTATGTAATACGCTTTGCAAAAAAAAACTGTATTGAATGGCCTTCTGAAATTCATTCACAGCCTATCATCACTGGAAAAATAAAAACGATTCCTAAATCACAAGCAGAACTTGCGTTGGTACACCTTGCAAGTAACACCATTAGTGATCGCTTACAAAAGACAGATACTTATACTTCAAAAGAAGTACTTCGACGTAATCCTAGGAAGTATAGTATTGGAACCTATCTCATAAAACCATTCGCGCGATTTATTCATATCTACTTCCAAAAGGGTGGCTTCAGAGATGGTAAAGCGGGTTTCATCTACGCAATGCTAAATGCTATTTATAAGTTTATCACTCTTGCTAAACAAGAAGAAGGACGGAAGAAACACTAAAGATCGAATCCAAGACAAGTTTTCGGAAAATAGCATTCGATGCCAAATGTGCTGCGCAGAATCGTACCGGATTAGGTACTTACTACCTTAAAAACGAGTATATACTATACGCTCCTAGTCGTAATAAATCAGATTTGTGCACAGAATTAGTCAAAAAGAACAATAGCAAACTTCAATTTTCAGATTTTCTTCTTTGATATTTTTAAGTTGCAGGGATGTTGCTTGTCTCATATAGGAATGCTTAAGCTATTGCCTAAATGGGGTTAAATCAGTGGGCACAGAGTTGCCTCGGAGAGTTGGAATGATTCCGGTCGTTGACCGTTGGATTGCTTTGTCTGGCAAAGAAAGAGATGAAACAGGAATGATTCAATTAATCAACATAAACTCAAATGGAAATTTTCACCCAGCTATCGGGAAGAATGTCGGGAAGAGGATCGTTCCGAAACCAAATATTTGGTGCAACAACCATCTTTTTGCCATATTGTCCCAGCCATGCACCCCACCAGCTGAAACTGCTATTGGCAATAATGTTGTGTTTGCATAAACTCATCAACTGCATGTCTTTGTAGCTGTCAATGCCTCTGTTTGTGTCAACGAAATAGGCATTCGGAAGAACGAGATTCTCTTTTGCCCAGCTTAAATCGTCTGAAAAAATAAAGAAATGCGGATTGTTTGTGTTGGCCAAAATGTGAGTAATTGCTTGCTGATAATAATTGAGCGAGCAGACGGAGCCACAGATGTCGATGCGTCGTTTTTTAATGTAATCTCCGCGTCGGATGTGTATGCTCACCGACTCTTGCTTTTGTATCAACTCTGCCGTTTTTAAATTTTCAGCGTCTGTTAAATCTTTGAATGTTAATTCTTTGAGTAATAATGACGATATGTCAGAAAAGTATTTTTCAGTTTGCCAGTAGCCCCAAAAATAGCTATTTTTGGCAGATAAGAGCTCAGGATGAAAGCGACTGCCAATGAACTCTTCCTGTATTAATTTTCCGTGAGCCGGAAGGTGAAAATGTAAATATTTGCGGCGAAACTCCGAGACCCAATCTTTTGAAACATCGGCTAACGAATTGCATTCCTCTTTGCTTGCATAGTCCGGAGCAATATGAAAAATCTTTTCCAATTCAAATCCATAGTGATGCTTTCGGTATTTGAACTCCGAAATATCCATCTTTGTATCAGGTCGCTTTGCCTTCAGCGCTTTGTAAAAGGCGTATTGGAACAGTTGGTTTCCTAACCCGGATGTTATTCTTACAATATTCATTACTTCTGATTATCGCTTAGTTGGCAAGCAAGCCGACTGATAATGATCCTTCGCATGCAGTTTGTTTCGTGTCAGTTCATGTATCTTATGTTCCCAAAAAGGGATATTGGCTTTTGAAGACCAGCCATGACATCCCATCGATAACCGATTGTTAGCATATTTATAAGCAAGCCATGGACGAATATCAAATGCAAAAGCCAACGCCTCTTCCCAATGAGGTACTTTGAAGTTTTCGTGAAGGCGTGGCATTTCTACACCCCAAAAAATATCTTCATGGTAGAGAGAGCCTCGCTTCGAGAGAAAATAATCGATCAGTTTTCGTTCCTTTAGGGTGATTCTATAGAAGGTTTCGGTTTTTCTTAAAGAGAATCCTCCGTTTCCGACATGATAATATCGATTGACACCGGCACGTATTGAGGTTAGCTTGCATAAAAAATTGAAGAATTCCAATTTATATCTGACGTGTCTCTTTTCGTATTTTTGGGCAGGTAGCCACGGCCCTCCTACATAGTCGTAGTCTTTATTGCACCACGAAATCAAATCGTCGTTGAAAATATATGCGTCAAGCTGATAAACAAGAATATATGAATAGCTTAGAAATGTTTTGTAAAAACAACTGCTGAGCATCAGTTTGTTATATCCTGCAATGCTATCAAAGTATTTATCGTCAAACCGGATTACCTGTGATTTGTAATGTGACAACCGCATTGGATCCAAAACCAATGAATTGGGTGCAATAAGATAGATCGGATAGTGTCCGAGCACCGCAAAGCATTTGTCCAGAGCTATCTGTTCAAAGGCAGTCAGGTTTGCTTTGTGAATGGGAATTATTATTGCAACTTCTTCTTTCATCTATTTCACGTGGGTGTGTAGAACGAATGCGTGACTTTCGAAAGTCAACAAGCAAAGTTATCTATACTTTTCGGGTTTGTCAATTTTTTGTCCATATTTAGTAATATATTTTTTGGGACTGTTATTCTGGCTATACATGCCGGTTATTCCTTTTGTATAATCAAAAATTCCT
>CAZFTY010000076.1:0-7950 GCA_964521835.1 uncultured Microbacter sp. | reverse complement strand
TATGAGAGACGGATAAATGGTGAGAGAGATACACATTCTTATACCTTTCGTTTTGTCCATAAATCGGGAGAGTGCATTTTAACTGAGCTGAATGCATCGACGATAGAGGTCAACGGTAAAAATGCTTTTTTAGCTTCTATTCGGGATATTACCGAGAATGTGCGTATTCAACAGGCGCTGCAACGGTGCGAATCGAAGTATCATGAACTGGCGGAGATGTTGCCTCTGGCGGTCTACGAACTCTCCGTGGATGGTATTCCCACCTATATGAACCAAACCGGATTGAAATTATTGGGGTTGTTGGGGCAACCCGATTATTGGCACAAACCGGCGACAGCCTATTTTAAGCTCTCCGATCAGGCGTTAATGGCAGCGACATTGGCCGATCAATCACGCCGGGTGATCCGTCGCAACGGTAAACTCGAACCGATAGCCGCCGCTCCGATGGAATATACGGTTTGCCGACCCGATGGTACTGAGGTACCGGTTATTATTTATGGAACGTCGATTATCGAAAATAACCGGATTGTTGGTTCGCGTGGCATTATGGTCGACATATCGGAACGTAAAGCGATGGAGAACGCTTTGCGCGAAAGCGAGCAAAGGTATCGGGAACTGGCTGATTTTATGCCGCAAACATTGTACGAACTGGATGAACAATTGCATTTGGTCTACATCAACAAGTCGGGCAAAGAGATGTATGGTCTTACCGACGCTGATTATGGCCGGTTGAATCTTAGGTGTTTTGCAGAGGCGGACAGGCCGCGTGTGGCGCAAAATTTGCAGGCTTTAATGTCCGGTCAGCGTCATGAATTCATGTGTGAGTACACGACAGTCAACACACAGGGTCGTTATATCCCGGTTATAACCTATTCGATGCCGGTTTATAAGGAAGGCAAAATTGTCGGTGTGAGAGGGTTGGGTATCGATATATCGGAACAGAAAGCAAATGAACAGGCTTTACGCGAAAGTGAACGCAAGTACCGCGAACTTGCCGAAATGCTGCCTCAAACGGTGTATGAACTGGATAAGCAGGGTAATATCCGGTATCTGAACAAGACCGGGAAAGAGAAGCTCGGCTCGGATTATGAAACCCGGACGGTCTCCATCTTTTCCTACATACATCCCGATCACGCCGCTGTTATTCGCCGCAATATTGGTGGTATTTCAACTAATGCGATCCCGGAAAAGAGTTATTTTTATACCTTTCGCCAAAAGGATGGGAAGGTATTTGACGCTATGATTTCGGCGGCACCGTTGGTGGTGAATGGCGAGACTATCGGCTCACGGGGTGTTATGATAGATATTTCGGAGCACAAAGCAATGCAGGAGGCGTTGGCCGAAAGCGAAGAGAAATACCGTTCGCTGATTGAAAACGCGACCGATGCTATTGTGATAGTTCAGGATGGCTTGCTGAAGTTTGCCAATCAGGCTATGTGTGATATGGTGATGTATGCCCGGAATGAATTGATAGATACGCCGTTGTCAAACTATATCGATAAAGAAGACCCTGAACTACGTTTTAAATTTCACGGGCAAAATGTGGATGGAGTCCGGTTCAGCAATATTTTCCGCAATTATTTTGTCAGAAAAGATGCAAAAAGAATTACAGTCGAGTTAAATGCCCGAACATTGAACTACGAGGGCCAGCCTGCCGAATTTATTGTTATTCGCGATATTACCAAACGGTTGAAAATTGAGACCGAACTGTAGATCGCAAAATCCGAACTGGAAACGTTGAACAGCCATCTGGAAAAACGGGTAAAAGAGAGCTCGAAACGGTTGGCATAGGCTCGCACGCAACTTATTAATTTGCAGAAAGAAAACCTGCAATCGCAATATGATGTATTAAAACAGCAGGTGAATCCCCATTTTCTGTTCAATAGCCTGAATGTGCTTACCTCGTTAATTAAAATAGATCCCGATCTGGCCGAACAGTTTTCGGAGCAACTGTCGAAAGTATATCGTTATGTGCTTGAAAACCGTGATAATGAGCTGATCGACCTGAACACAGAACTCTCCTTCCTGAATGCATATATTTTCCTTATCAACATACGTTTTATGGATAAACTGAAGGTGCGTATGGAGATACCGGAAGCGAGGCGATCCGACAAAATAATCCCATTGGCGATGCAGCTGCTTATCGAGAATGCAATCAAACACAATGTGATGTCGAAAAGCAGACCGCTTGTAATCGATATTTTTGTGGATAAACACAACTACCTCAATGTGGTCAATAATCTTCAGGAACGACCATCGCAGGTTGTCTCTACCGGATTGGGACTGAAGAACATCATTAATCGTTATCAGCTTTTGAACCTGAAGTTGCCTGTATTTGAAAAGACAGATAATCAGTTTGTTGCACGGATTCCGTTGGTAAAAAACTTTAAATAGAAAATACAATGAGAACAGTAATTATCGAAGATGAGCTCTTTGCCGCGCGCCGGCTTGAAAATATGATAAAAGAGATTGATCCTACGATAGAGATCGAAGCGAAACTCGAATCTGTTCAGGAGTCGGTCGCATGGTTCGGTTCCCACGGGCAACCCGATCTGATTTTTCTTGACATCCAGTTAGAGGATGATGTAAGTTTTTCCATATTCGAACAGGTAGCGGTTCACTCCAAAATTATTTTTACCACCGCGTATGATGAATATGCCATTAAAGCGTTCAAACACAATAGTATCGATTATTTGTTGAAGCCGATTAATAAAGAAGAACTGGGTAGGGCTATCGACAAGTATCGTTCGTGGACGGCAGAAAAGGTGCAGATGGTAGATGCCGCCCTGTTGCGTGATTTGCTCCGTCCGCAACAGAGCTATCGCGATCGTTTCATGGTGACGGTAGGCGATAAATTGAAATCGGTCAATGTATCTGATATTGCTTATTTTTATTCTACTGCAGGCATCACGTTTGTCGTGATGCACTCCAACTCCCGTTTTGCCATCGATTATAGCCTCGATAACCTGAAAGATATGCTCGATCCTACAATGTTCTTTCGGGTTAACCGTCAGTTTTTAGTGCATCTCACCGCTATAGACAAGGCATTTGTTTTCCCCAAAAGCAGGCTGAAACTGACCCTCATTCCTCAAGCCGATACCGATGTATTCGTAAGTATCGATAAAGCGCATGAGTTTAAGTTGTGGCTTGGCGGCGAAATCGGCTGATTCCTTCCAGTTTCATATCGTGCTGAATCGCACAAAATAACTTTGTAAAGCCCGACAATCGGAGAACCGAACCTGTCGGGCTCTGTTTTGTATGCCAAAATTTCTACTGTTCACGATCCGATCTGACAGTTTCAACGGTTTTTTATCCCTGTTCATCGATAAAGGTTTTGTTTAAGGAAAGATAGACCCTACTTTTGCAGCACAATTAAAAAGCGATAGTAATTTGATGACCGATACAAAACGATTCCTTCTCCGGCCATGGCAACTTTCCGATGCCGCCAGCGCTGCTGAATATGCAACATTCAATGTTTGTAGATACATGTCCGACGCTTTTCCGGGCGGAGACCAGTCAAAGTGGAAAGAATTTATTTCGTTTGCCAATAACAATCCGTTAGCATTCTACCGGGCGATTGTGATAGACGGATCTGCGGTAGGTGGAATCGGTGTGTTGATGCAGAGTGACATTATGCGGCTCAATGCCGAATTGGGATATTGGATTGGTGAACCTTTTCGTGGTCGTGGCATTATGACCGAAGCGATCGGTGAGATGGTCGGGTTGGTATTTGATAATTTTGAAATAAACCGGATTTATGCCACCCCGTTTGAATTTAATTTTGCCTCGCAGCGTGTACTCGAAAAAGCGGGTTTCGCTCTCGAGGCAATGTTTGAGAAGGTTGTGATTAAGAATGGAGTTCTCATTGATGAGTTGGTATATGCTATCAGACGCAAAAAATCGCTGAAAGAGTAGGGGTATATGACCCGAAGGTTGTCATAGGAGTATAAAGCATCGAATGGGCTGTGCGCCTCTGCTCCTCCCGCAATGCGGGACAAGTTTTGCGTGAGAATATAAGTCACAGAAAAAACGACAAATCGTTAACATAAGTACTTTTCTAACGAAGAAGTCATCTTGACTTTCTTTGCAATGTCGATGGTTTGTCAAAACAAACAAGGTGTAAGCTATTTTGATGCTTCAAACCGTGCCGTTCCTACGGAACTTTAGCTTGATTTGTTCTCTATTTTCTATAAACCTGTCATGCCTATGGCATTTTGAGTCCCATCGGGACGATAGGTTTATAGCAAGATATATTTCCGGGGTAGAATAAAGTACCGTAGGTACGACACTTTATTCCTGTTTTGCACAAAATTGAGTAGGTCATGAAAAGTCAAGATGACTTCGAAGTATTGTATTTATAGGTGTTGGTATTAGTTTTTAATTTGGACGGATAAATTAATTTTTATGATTTTAAGGCAATTAATCTTGTGGTATCTGCTAATGGCTGCTATGGTTCTGAATGCAGCCACACCCATGTCGGAACGTATTAGTTTGAGTGGTAATGTAAAAGATGAGGCAAACGGGGAGGCTCTGATAGGAGTCACGGTGTATGTCAAAGAGCTGAAAGTCGGTACCGTTAGTAACAATTACGGATTCTATTCGTTAAGTGTCCCGAAGGGTAAATACACGGTCGAGTTTTCGTATGTGGGTTATCAATTGTTTACACGGACGGTGGATTTAAATACACCGTTAAAATCGGATGTGGCACTGAAAGCATCGGCAACCGAAATGAAAGAGGTGACGGTAACCTCGCGACGCAAGGACGAGAATCTATCGGCCAACCTGATGAGTGCAAAACAGGTTTCCATTAATGTGATTCGTAAAATGCCGGCGTTGATGGGAGAGGTTGACCTTCTGAAAGCGGTTCAACTGTTACCCGGTGTAGTTTCGGCAGGAGAGGGAACCTCCAGCTTTAGCGTGCGGGGCGGCGGTATCGACCAGAATCTGATCGTGCTCGATGAGGCTACCGTGTATAACGCGTCGCATATGATGGGTTTCTTCTCGGTATTCAACAACGATGCGATTAAGAATATGACGCTTTATAAAGGTGATATTCCCGCATCGTATGACGGTCGTCTCTCCTCTTTGCTCGAAGTGCAGATGAAAGACGGAAATGCGAAGAAATTTTCCGGTAGTGGCGGAATTGGATTGATATCGAGCCGTTTGACACTCGAAGGCCCGATAGGATCTGAGAATACAACCTATGTGGTTTCTGCCCGGCGTACATATGCCGACCTCTTTCTGAAACTCTCTTCCGATAAGGATATTAAGGATAATACGCTCTATTTCTACGATTTGAATGCCAAAATAAATCATCGTTTCGACGATAAGAACCGGCTTTTCCTTTCGGGATATATGGGACAGGATGTCTTTAAGAATTCAAGCGCCGGTTTTAATTTTGGTAATTCTACCGTTACAGCGCGTTGGAACCACCTCTTCTCGCAGAAACTGTTCAGCAACTTTTCGCTGAATTACAGCCACTATAACTATGGTTTGGAGTCTGATTTTTCCGATCAAACGAATTTCAACTGGAAGTATAGTATGCAGGATGCCGGACTGAAAGCTGATTTCTCGTGGTTCATCACACCGGAAAATACGTTGAAATTCGGATACAACAGTGTGCTGCATAATCTCAAACCAGGTACGGTGACCAGCAAAGGAGGTGCAACCGATTTTGATGACTATATCTTGCCCGATATAAATGCTTTTGAACATGCTGTTTACCTGATGGACGAGTATCAGCTAAGCAAACGCTTTTCGGTGAAGGCAGGGTTGCGGCTTACGGGATTCTCCAGTATTGGAAAGGGAACGGTTTACAATTTCGACGAAAATTATAATGCGATCGATTCTACGGTATATGGAGCCGGAAAGGTGATAAAGAGCTATTATCGGTTGTCACCCCGATTCGGGCTCAATTATCGGTTGAATGAAAATTCATCGGTTAAAGCAAGTTATGCCCGCACCAATCAGTTTTTGCAGATGGCATCCAACTCAACCGCCGGTACGCCGCTCGATCTCTGGTTTACGGCAGGCAAAAACATCAAGCCGCAAACCTGCGACCAGTACGCGCTTGGCTATTTCCGCAATTTTCTGAACAATCAGCTTGAAGGTTCGGTAGAACTTTTTTATAAATCGATGGAGCATACGATCGATTTTAAGGATCATGCCGACCTGTTGCTTAATCGCAAGCTCGAGGGCGAATTGCGATTCGGACATTCGCGTGCTTATGGCGCTGAGTTTCAGTTGCAGAAAAACGAAGGAAAACTCACCGGTTGGATCAGCTATACCTATTCCCGTTCGGAGCGAACCATTAAGGGGATAAATAACGATCAGACCTATCTGGCTCCTTTCGACCGGCCGCATACCGTTTACATTGTAGGCAATTACGATCTGAGCGATCATCTCTCTTTTGGTGCCAACTTCGTCTATTCTACCGGTCAGCCAATTACCTATCCGGTTGCCCGTATGGAGGTCGGTAATGTGGTTTTGCCTATTTACTCCAAACGCAACGAATACCGGATGCCCGACTATCACCGGTTGGATGTGTCGCTTACCTGGAAACCCAAGGCGAAGAAGCAAAAACTTTGGACGGGAGAATGGAACTTCTCGGTCTATAATGTGTATGGACACAAAAATGCCTGGGCAATCAATTTTATAAACGATCAGGATAATGCCTATGTGACCAAGGCACAAATGACCTACCTGTTTACGTTTGTTCCTTCAATTACGTATAATTTCAAATTCTGAAAACAATGAGACTTCACTATTATATTTCTGCGATTATAGCAGCGTTGGTATTGGTTGCCTGCACTACCGATATAGATATTAAGCTCGATGGTGTGACTCCCGGTTTGGTGGTAGATGGATGCGTTACTACCGATACGGTCGCGCACACGGTATTCCTGAAAAAGACTTCAGACTACTTTTCCAATAAAGCGGCATCGGCCGTTTCCGGCGCAACGGTAACCCTGAACGACGGATATACAACGATTACGCTGACCGAAGATCCAACTAAAAAGGGAGCTTATAAAACGCCGGACAACTACTACGGAGTGGTAAACCGTACCTACACATTAACTATTACAAATGTAGATATTGACGGTGATGGCGTGAAAGAGACCTATACGGCAACTTCGCAAATTCCACGTCGTCCTCCACTCGAAAAAATAAGTGTGGAGAAAACTCAGGTTTTTAATAAAGACATGTGGGCAGTAAAAATATGGATGCAGGAGCCAGCCAATGAGAAGAATTATTATATGGGGAAGCTCTATAAAAACGATGTCTGTGTTACCGATAGTATTCAGGAATTCGGTGTTACCAATGATGAGTTTTTTAGCGGAACATACCTGAATGGAACTACCTACATGTATTTTTCATCGAAGAAGAAAGATGAGGTGGTGTCCAATGGAGACCGAGTGATGCTGGAATTAAGTGGTATTACAGACGATTACAAGCGGTTTATTGATGAAGCGTCGACAGAATTTTGGGGAAGAAACCCGCTGTTTGGCGGACAACCGTCCAATATTCGTACCAATATCCGGTTAGTTTCTCCATCGGGTGCATCCACATCGCCACATGGTTATTTTGCGGCATACTCAACCATACGGGCATCGACAATATATAAAGAATAAAAGGGAATGAATAATCAGGTGTGGTATGGACTATCAGTGAGTGATATAAAACAATTTGATTGATATGAAATTTAATTGCTTTCTAATTAGTGTTTTATTTGTCCTGTTGGTCGGATGTAAGCATAGTGATGCCGGTATCGAAGAGTATGATTTTGCCAATTTGGGGCTCGAAAAAATCACGTGTGATAATACGACCATTCCGTTGGAACTGACGGGATTTCCGGTAAAGGGCGAAGGACCTTTTGTTATAGTCGGTACAAGCAATGAAATGTCGGTAAGACGGTATGAATTGGTTGTTTGGAATACCATTGTAAATGAG
>CAZFTY010000075.1:0-7980 GCA_964521835.1 uncultured Microbacter sp. | reverse complement strand
AAACTATTTTCCGATAGCTATCGGGATTCCTTGGGTGTTGTATAGCAACATATTCGTTTCATGTTAGTTAAAACTTAACAGCTGGTGCTTTGTCAGCCCCGCTTTCAGCCTGAAATCCCTCTTTTTCCTTGAATCCGAACATGCCGGAGAAAATATTCATCGGGAAAGAACGAACATCAACATTATAGCTATTTACAGCGTCATTGAAATCGTTACGTGCCGTTTTTATACGATTTTCAGTTCCTTCCAGTTGTACCTGCAACCCTCTGAATGCTTCATTCGCACGAAGATTAGGATAATTTTCCGTCACCATCAACAACCGACCCAATGCCTGAGAAAGTTGTCCCTGAGCCTGTTGATACTCTTTCATTTTTGCAGGAGAAAGGTCTTTTGCATCTACCTTTACCTGAGTTGCACTGGCTCTTGCCTGAACAACATTTTGAAGGGTTGTCTGTTCAAAATTAGCCTCACCTTTTACCGTACTCACCAAATTGGGAATGAGATCACTTCGGCGTTGATACTCGCTCTGTACTTTATTCCAGGCATTTTTAACGCTTTCGTCCTGCTTAACCAAACCGTTGTATCCACTACATCCTTTAACAAGAACAATTCCTAAAATAGCTACAACAACAATAATCACAATAGTCTTTGACTTCATAACAATTTACTTTATTAATACGTTTTTAAAATGACAATCTAAAAAATCAAGCCCTACAAAGATACATCAAAACAATTCTAATACAACAAATTGTATACCAGTAAAAAATAGCTGACATACCGCATTTTTTGAGTATTTTTGCAACGTCTTTTCTCTGAAGTAGAAAAGAAATCAAATTATTAATATTCAACATATTACAATATTTTTAGAATTAAAGAATGAACATTGCCGCGTTAGTTTCAGGAGGAGTGGATAGTTCCGTGATGGTACATCTGCTCAAAGAATCGGGTTATGATCCCACCATTTTTTACATCCGCATCGGAATGGAAGAAGAAGATGGATTCATCGATTGCCCATCGGAAGAAGACATTGAAATTACTACATACATTGCCAAAAAATATGGCTGCAAATTCGAAGAAGTTTCGCTTCATGAAGAGTATTGGGAAAACGTGGTGAGTTATACTATCGAAGCCGTAAAACGCGGTTTGACTCCCAACCCCGACATGATGTGTAACAAGCTGATTAAATTCGGTTGCTTTGAGCAAAAATGGGGAAAAGAGTTCGATAAAACGGCCACCGGACACTATGCCCGCACGGCCGAAATCGATGGGAAAACCTACCTTGCGACCGCTGCCGATCATGTGAAAGATCAAACCTATTTTCTTGGACAAATTGATTACCTGCAGGTTAGTAAATTGATGTTTCCTATCGGACATTTGCAAAAAAGCGAAGTACGCCAAATTGCCGCAAATGCCAAACTTCCGAGTGCCGATCGCAAAGATAGTCAGGGTATCTGCTTTCTGGGAAAAATCAATTACAACGATTTTATTCGTCGTTACCTTGGCGAAAAAGAGGGAAAAATCGTTGAACTGGAAACCGGAAAAATTCTGGGTACGCACAAAGGATACTGGTTTCACACCATCGGCCAACGGCGTGGTTTGCGATTGGGTGGGGGACCCTGGTTTGTGGTAAAAAAGAACGTGGAAGAAAATATAGTTTACGTTTCAAACGGATATGATCCTGACACACAATATGGTAAAGTAATCAATTTGCAGGGCTTCCAATTTATTACCGAAGATTGGTGGGGTGATTTTGAAGGCGAAAAAGAGATCAATTTCAAAATCCGTCACACGCCCGAATTTACGAAAGGCAAACTGGTTAAAATAAACGATATTTACCGCATTTACTCTGATGACAAAATTCAGGGCATTGCTTCGGGACAATTTGGCGTTATTTATGACAACGACGCGCAACTCTGTCTGGGAAGCGGTATGATTATCTGAAAAACAGCCACTTAAATTCCCCACAAGGGAACTTTTGAATCTGAAAATTTTATTTTTAGATCGTTATAATTTTATACGATAAAACAAAGTGAATAGTACATATAAAACAAACAATATCAGATTAAACACTCCCCTTGGGGGAGGCCAGGTGGGGCTTTCGGACTTTGAAGTAATGGCACCCGCCGGTTCATGGGAATCGCTCACGGCAGCCATTCAGGGAGGAGCCGATGCCGTCTATTTTGGCATCGAAAAGCTGAACATGCGTTCGCGCTCATCCAACAATTTTACCACCGAAGACCTCAAAGAGATTGTAGCTACCTGCCAAAAAAACAACGTAAAAAGTTACCTGACTCTCAATACAATACTGTACGATGAAGATCTTCAACTGATGCGCGAAATAGTGGATACTGCCAAAGAAGCAGGTGTTTCGGCCATTATTGCATCCGACGTGGCAGCCATGACTTACGCCAATCGGGTAGGGGTGGAGGTGCATCTTTCCACACAGTTGAACATTTCCAACGCGGAAGCTTTGCGTTTTTACGCTCAGTTTGCCGATGTGGTGGTACTGGCCCGCGAACTGAATATGGATCAGGTGAAAGCCATTCACGAAAAAATCGTTGAAGAAAATATTTGCGGCACGAAAGGAGAACCGGTACGCATCGAAATGTTCTGTCACGGAGCACTTTGCATGGCTGTTTCGGGTAAATGCTACCTGAGCCTTCACGAAATGAACGCGTCGGCCAACCGGGGCGCGTGCATGCAGGTTTGCCGTCGTGGATATACGGTAAAAGACAAAGAATCGGACATTGAACTGGACATTGAAAACCAGTATATTATGTCGCCAAAAGATTTGAAAACCATCCATTTCCTGAACAAAATGATCGATTCGGGTGTGCGTGTTTTCAAAATCGAAGGACGTGCCCGTAGCGCCGAATATGTGAGAACTGTGGTGGAATGCTACAAACAGGCTATTCAGGCTTATCTGGACAATAGTTTCACCGATGAAAAGATTGCGGCCTGGGACGAACGGTTGAAAAAGGTCTTTAACCGTGGTTTCTGGAACGGATACTATCTGGGACAACGCCTGGGTGAGTGGAGTAAAAATTATGGTTCGGAAGCTACCAAAAAGAAAATTTACGTGGGCAAGGTGACCAACTATTTTGCCAACATCGGTGTTGCCGAATGCCTGATAGAGACAAAATCGGTAAAAATAGGAGATGAAATCTTCATAACCGGCCCTACAACGGGTTGCTACGAAGATACATTGTCTGAAATCCGTGTAGATCTAAAACCGGTAGAGGAAGCCAAAAAGGGAGAATTTTTCTCTATTGCCGTTAACGATAAGGTACGACGTAACGACAAACTTTTCAAATGGGAAGACAACAAGAAAGAATAATCATCTGATAAATGAAGCGCTACAAGTATTTTTTTCTGGTAGCTGCCATAGTACTGACAGCATGTGCAGGTTCTAAAATTTCAGTCGAAAAACCCGCTGAGAGTTACATTGCTCCCTCCATTGAAAAAAAAATATCTACTATTGATATTGCATTGGATATCAATGTAGAAGATATTGAAAAAAGTATCAACAATCGCTTCAAAGACATTATTTACAACGACACTTCATTAGTAGATGACAATCTGAAACTGAAAGTGTGGAAACAACAGGATTTGCGCTTTTCACTCAACGGAAGCCATATCGATTGCATAATGCCACTCAAAATATGGCTTGAAACCGGTTTCAGAAAAAAAATATTAGGCGCTACCTTCCAGCAAAATTATGAAGCCAACGGAGCCATTACGTTGGATGTAAGCATCGATTATCACATTCAAAACGACTGGAGCGTCATTACCTCTACCAAAATTAATGACTATACCTGGACTCAAAAACCTACGGTAAAAGTTGCAGGTACCGAAATGCCTATCACTTTTATATCGAATATCATTCTTAAATCGTTACAGAAAAAAATAGATAAATCGATAGACGAGGCCATTGAAAAAAACATGAACATCCGGCAAGCCATGACCAAAACATGGTCGGTTGCCCAAAAGCCGATTCAAATAAACAAAGAATACAATGTCTGGCTGAAAGTAACCCCGAAAAGTATTCTTTCCACCCCCATGGTTTCTACCGGTAACCACATCAATTTCAATCTGGGCATTAATGCTTTGATTGAAACTTCTGTAGGCAATCCGATAGATAGCAATAATCAAATTATTTTACCTGATTATCAATATGTTTCTGAAATAAAGCCCGATTTCAATATTCTGTTTAGTACCAACCTGGACTATAAAAAACTAACGGAAATTTCATCGAAACAGATCATAGGAAAAACCTTTCGACAAGGAAACAAGCACATCACCATCGATAAAGTCAAATTTTACGGACACAATGGCTTGTTGGTTATAGAAACACATCTGTCGGGAAGTGTAAACGGAACTATTTATTGCGTCGGAAAGCCTGTTTTCAACAATGCAACCCAGACTCTTAGCATCACCAATTTCGATTTCGACATGAAAACAAAGAATGTTTTGGTAAAAAGTGCCAACTGGCTGATGCACAATAAATTTTTGAAAATGGTAGAACCCTATCTTACCATCTCCATGAAAGATCAGATTGGTGATATAGTAAAATCAAGCAATGCCATGCTTGCCAACTATGAACTGATAAAGGGAATATCGCTAAACGGACAGCTGGAAAAAAACAGCTTTGATACAATCACAATCACACCTACGGCCATTGTCATCTGCGGACAGCTATCCGGCAATCTCAATTTGAAAGTAAATCAGGTCCAATTTTAATGGAGCCATTCCATAGAACGCTTTGTAACGCGTTTTATCGGTTGATGCAACCACTGATTCATCTTGTACGTCAACCAGGCACTACCGGCTCCCAAAACAGCTCCTGCCGCTACATCCGAAGGATAATGAACCCCCAGATTCATTCGTGAATAGGCCACAGAGGTAGCCCACAACATGGAAGGAGCAATCACATACCATTTCGGATAACTGATACTCAAAGAGGTAGCTAATGAAAAAGCTACCGATGTATGAAAAGAGGGAAAAGAAGAATTAGATTCCATTGTTTCCGGTACAATATATCCGGGATAAGTCACATATGGTCGGTCTCTTTTGATGCAACTTTTCATAACAAGAGCAGTTATTCCCGACAAAGCCACAGAAGATGCTACATACCACCCTTTTTCGGCTCCTGATTCATTCTTATCAATATACGCTTCTGCCAATAAAGCAAAAGGTACTCCTACCACCACAAAAGCAGTACTATTCGACAGAAATTTACTCGATTCCCTTATCGACGATTGACTATTGATGGAATGTAACCACTTTGTTTCAAGAGTTTGAGCTGAAACCCTTACACCATACGATGCAAGAAAAATAAAAAGTATATAATAGTATTTCATTTATAAACAACTATTAATCAGCTCAATTCTAACATTCTTCTGATTGGTTTTTCAGCCTTCACGCGTATTGACTCTTCGATGGTAATTTCCGGAAATTCAAACTTCAGGCAATTATATACTTTTTGCATGGTATTGAGCTTCATAAAATTACAATCGTTACACCCACAGGTACTATCGATGGGAGGAGCCGGAATAAATGTTTTATCCGGATTGCATTTTTTCATTTCATGAATAATACCACTCTCTGTAGCCACAATAAATTCGTTAGCATCCGATGTTTTTGTAAAGTTCAGCAAAGCTAAAGTAGATCCAATTTCATCGGCCACTTTTAATACAACACTTTGACATTCAGGATGTGCAAGAATCAAAGCATTCGGATGTTCTTTTTTTATAGCCAATATTTTTTCCAACGAAAATTGTTCGTGTACATGGCAAGCACCATCCCACAAAAGCATCGAACGACCGGTTACACTATTTATGTAATTACCCAAATTCCGATCCGGTCCGAAGATTAATTTGGCATCTTTTGGAAAACTTTCTACTATTTTTCGGGCATTACTCGACGTTACCACCACATCCGTCAACGTTTTTACAGCTGCAGTAGTATTTACATACGAAATAACCGTATGATCGGGGTGAGCCTTTACAAATGCTTCAAATTTATCTGCCGGACAACTTTCGGCTAACGAACAACCGGCATTCAAATCAGGAATCAAAACTTTTTTATCGGGACTTAAAATTTTTACCGTTTCTCCCATGAAATGGACACCACACATCACAATCACATCGGCTTCTACTTTGGTAGCCCATTGTGCTAAAGCCAAACTATCGCCTACAACATCAGCAATATCCTGTATATCACCTGTTTGGTAGTAGTGAGCCATTATCACGGCATTTTTTTCTTTTTTCAGCCGTTTAATTTCGGCTACAAGATCTATGTTGTCCGGAACCTTCTCATTGGCAAATCCACTTTTCAACCAAGATTCTTTTATATTCATATTTTTTTTTCAATTTAAAAACTTAGAAAGATGATAATTATTGAATGTTGATAATACGGATAACTTTTTGATTAGTATCTTTGATTTCTCATTTTGAAATAAACCGGGAGAGAAATGAACAATTTATTATTATTCTAAACTGCTTATTTTAACCGAAGATAGATGAGTTATCAACATATTGTTCATAAAGTGCAAAGTTAGCAAGTTTTTGATGCGTCTTGCATTTTTAGTGTGTAAAAAGTGGTTGATGCCGGTTGTATAAAAAAGCAGAAAGGGATTTGATATTTTGGAGGGTTTGAATAACAGAATCTTTTTATGTGAAAAGCAAGAGACAAATACGATTTGTTGTAAAAAACAAATCACAAGTTATCCACAATTTTACTAACAACCTGATGTAAAACAATTGTCGATAACTTCATTTTGAAACTTATGTGACCACATAATTTGCTAAGTTTCAATATTAACATTATATTTGCACTCAAATTAAATATAGCAATATGGCACATACATTGGATAAGCTGGATCGGAAAATATTACACTACATTTCTCAAAACGCAAGGACACCTTTCTTGGAAATTGCAAGAGAGTGCAATGTGTCTGGTGCTGCCATTCATCAACGTGTACAAAAACTTGTTAATCAAGGAGTAATACGGAATTCAGAATTTGTTATAGATCAATACAAAGTAGGGTATCAGACTTGTGCATACATTGGAATTGTGTTGAAGAACAATGTCGAATTTCAATCGGTTGTCGATCATATCAAGCAGATACCGGAAGTGGTAGAATGCCATTACACTACCGGCAAATATGCCATGTTTATTAAAATATATGCCAAAGATAACCGCCATCTTCTGAAATTGCTTTTGGATAAACTGGCAACCATTCCGGGTGTGGCCAATACCGAAACTTTTCAGCTTTCACTCGAAGAAATTTTCCGCCGTCAATTGTCAACTTTCGGAGAAGATAGCGAGTAATCGTGTAGTTTAAGCAGGAGAAGAAGGGGTGATTAGTTTAGAAGAATTTTGTAATTTGAATTCCTTTTTTCGGTCGAAATTGGGAAAACATGTTGGTCGCGCAGCATATCGTATACTGGGTTTGGACAAGATTCACGAATCGTATGTAGTTGCGAAAGCCAATTCTTCGGATAGTCTGGAATTTATAGATGAAATTTATAAATTTTTCGGAGTCGAAACGATTGTTGATAATCCGGAAGCTATACGGTATTTTTCTGAAAATAAAACATTTGTAACAGTATCCAATCACCCTTACGGAACCTTCGATGGCATGTCGTTGGTGCGAACGATAGCTACTGTTCGTCCTGATATTCGGGGTATTACCAACTTCCTTCTGAGCAGAATAGAACCCATCGCCCATCATTTTATTCCTGTAAATCCTTTTGAAAAATCAACCAGTAAGCGTTCCAGCCTTCCGGGATTGCGTATCGCCAAAAGTCATTTGAAAGAGGGGCATCCGCTCTTCTTTTTCCCTTCCGGTCAGGTTTCCAGAATTGTAAAGTGGTTTAAAGTTGCCGATAGAAAATGGCAAATGCCTACAGTTAAGCTTATTCAGAAATCGGAAGTACCCATTATTCCGGTCTATTTTGAAGGGCACACCAGCTGGAA
>CAZFTY010000074.1:0-8075 GCA_964521835.1 uncultured Microbacter sp. | reverse complement strand
CGTGGAGGTATCCACCAGCACCGTCAGCGCCAGACCGAGTATACAGACATCGTAAATCGGCTTATCTATAGGCGTAGTGTGCACCCACTTATACTGTTCGGGAATCCGTTCAGCATCCGTACTCTTCACCATAGGCGGGGTAATCCAGTGCCCGCGGTTGGCCACCGTGGCACAAAGATTGGCAATTTGCAGGGCCGTAGCCACCACTTCGCCCTGTCCGATAGAGATAGAGACCACATTGAGCGAACGCCAGCGTCCTTTGCCGTGAATACGGTCGTAAGCCTTGGTCGTAGGAATGTTCCCGCCATTTTCGTGGGGCAAATCCACACCCAGTTTTTTGCCGAAGCCGAATGTCATAATATCGTTGCGCCAGATAGTGAACGCGTCGGTTATATTTTTGTACTTGCTGTTGTCGAGCATGGCCCGCAACCCGGCACAGAAATAGGCATTACACGAAATGGCAATGGCATGATACAGATCCAAGGGCGAGGGGTGCGCGTGACATCCGAGATGGAAACGACCCACCGTATATCCGCGGTGGCAGGCATAACGCGTATCGCTGGTAATAATTCCGTTTTGTTGCAACACCAGCGCGTTGGCCACCTTGAAGGTAGAACCCGGCGGGTAACGCGCCATCACCGTACGGTCGAGTAACGGTTTATTTGGATTGGAGTTCAACTCCTTGAACATAGCCGAACGTTGACGACCCACCATCAGTTTAGGGTCGTAGGTAGGCGACGACACCGCAGCCAGAATTTCGCCGGTAGAGGGATCGATAGCCACAACACTACCCCGCTTGCCGTTCATCAACCGCTCGCCGAGCATTTGCAAATCGATATCGAGACCCAGCTTGAGGGTTTTACCCGAAACGGGTTCTTCGTCGTAAGCGCCGTTGGCGTAGCGTCCCTTGATGCGACCACGCGAATCGCGCAACATAATCTGCACCCCTTTTTCGCCACGCAACTCCTTCTCATAACTCTTCTCCAGACCGGTAATGCCGATGTAATCGCCCATCTTGTAGTAATCGTCGTTTTCGATGGTGCTGCGCGACACCTCGCCGATAGAGCCCAGGGCATGAGCCGCCGAATTGTAGGCATAATCGCGAATGGTGCGTTGCTGAATACTAAAACCGGGAAAACGATACAGTTTTTCCATCAGGCGGGCATAATCGTCGGGTAACAGCTGATTGATAAACACTTGTGGGGTAAAGGGCGAATAGTTGTGGTTGATCTTTTTGTCCTTGATCTCCTCCATCCGGTCGAGGAACTCCTCTTTGGTCATGCCGATGGTGTTGCAGAAATCGGCCGTGTCGAGCGAATTCACCTCTTTCATCACAACCATCACATCGTACGATGGCCGGTTATAGACCAACAATTTACCGTTACGGTCGTAAATCAATCCGCGTGGGGGAAAAATAGTACGCTTGAGGAAGGCATTTCCTTCGGCCGACTCTTTGTACGACTCGGTGAAAACCTGAAGGAAAAGAAGACGCGCAATAAAGATCAGAATGATCAATGCTATCAGGCCACCGACAACGTACTTGCGGTTTTGCAGCTCATCGTTGATCATGCCTATTTGAATTTTTGAGTACTCAACACTAATAACAGGGTAACGACAGAATTCACACCTGTTTTAAGAAGTACCAACCAGTAATGTTGAAAAGAGAATGCTTCGAGCGTGAACAGGACGAGATGCAACGTCACGATCATACAGATGACATACTTCAGAAAGATGGGCAATCCCATCACCTTTACCGAAGGCTCGTAATCGGCATACATATCCTTGGGAACGAACAGCAGCAGCAAATCTTTCCGGATAAAGGCCACAAAAACCGTCGCGCAGGCATACATCCCGGGTGTATTGGAAAAGATGTCGATCAATCCGCCCATCAGAAAAGCCAGCAACAGCGAAACCGAACGGTTTACCCCGGTAGGCAGCGATATGACAAACCAGATAAAGATCATCGGGTTGACATAGCCGAGAAACCGGATATTGTTAAAAATCAGTACCTGCAAAAGTACAAGTACGACAAAACGGATCGTATGTTTCAACACCAGACTCGTACTCATTGATCTTCCTCCTTCTGTACTTCGCGCAACTCTTCTCTGTACTTAAACTTCACCACTTTTACATACGAAAGCGTACGGAACACAGCGGCTGTACGCGCTTCGATAGCGTAGTAACTCTTGTTTTCGGGGGTAGAGCACCGGGTGACATATCCCACCGGAATACCTTCGGGGAAGATAGAGGAGAACCCGCTGGTCACCAACGTGTCGCGCAGGTGAATCACCGCATGGCGCGGTACCTCTTCCATCTGCACATAATCGGGATCGATGCCGTCCCAAACCAAAACGCCGAAATCGCCGGAGCGTTTCGACTTACAACTGACGCGTGATTTGGAATTGAGAATGGGAATCACCGTGGCATAATGAGCGGTAACGGCACTTACAATGCCAACCACACCCTGATTGTTGATAACCCCCATCTCCGGTTCGATACCATCCAGACGACCCTTGTTGAGCGTAATGGAATTGTTCAGTTTATTGATACTATTGCTGATTACTTTAGCCGCGATAAACTGATACTCCTTGTCGGCTACCACCAAAGGATGCCTGCCGGTAGTGTCGGTAAGCTGGGAAAGTTCGGCTTCGAGCCGCACCACCCTGTTTTTAAGCTGATTGTTCTCGTCGGACAACTGACGATTGGCTTCCGACAACCCGAAATATTCCACCACCGAATTGGCAGCGGAATAGACCGAGGCGGAAATGTAGTTGCTCGACGATAAAAAAGAGGCACGTTGAAAACTGTTTTGATTTACAACGAAGACAAAAGAGACTGCCTCCAGCAATACGAAGAGGAAATAAACCCCATAGCGCATCAAAAATCGCAACAGTTGTTCCATGCCTGACTTTTATTGTTGCACTCTATCGCAACAAGAACGAGAAACGGTTTACATTCTTCAAAGCGACACCCGTACCACGCGCTACTGCATGGAGAGGATCGTCGGCAATGTGGAATGGAATATTCATTTTATTGGCCAAACGTTTATCAAGGCCTTTCAACAAGGCGCCACCACCTGCGAGGTAGATACCATTGTTTACAATATCGGCGTAAAGTTCGGGAGGTGTTTGTTCCAAAGCGCTCAACACGGCCGTTTCAATTTTAGAAATGGTTTTATCGAGAGCATGGGCAATTTCCTGATACGAAATAGGTACCTCCATCGGAAGAGCCGTCATACGGTTCGGACCGCGCACGATGAAATCTTCGGGGGCATCGTCCAACGAAGTCAATGCAGCGCCCACATTCATCTTAATCATTTCGGCAGTGCGTTCGCCCACCTTCATATTGTGCTGACGACCCATGTATTCTACAATGTCATCGGTCAAATCGTCACCGGCAATACGGATCGATTTGTTGGTTACGATACCACCCAGCGAAATCACGGCGATTTCGGTTGTACCACCTCCGATATCTACTACCATGTTTCCTTCCGGAGCTTCAACATCGAGGCCGATACCGATAGCGGCAGCCATCGGTTCGTAAATCATATATACTTCACGTCCGCCGGCATGTTCCGAAGAGTCGCGCACAGCACGAATCTCTACTTCGGTACTACCCGAAGGGATACAAACCACCATCTTCAGCGAAGGGGTGAAGAAGGTCTTTTGTGTCTGCAGCATCTTAATCATGCCGCGAATCATTAGTTCGGCTGCATAGAAGTCGGCAATCACACCGTCGCGCAAAGGACGCACAGTCCGAATGTCTTCGTGTACCTTTCCCTGCATCTGACGGGCACGTTCACCCACAGCAATCAGTTTGTCGGTACGACGATCGAGGGCAACCACCGAAGGCTGGTCCACAACGATCTTGTCGTTATGAATGATAATCGTATTGGCCGTTCCCAGGTCAATAGCGATCTCTTGTGTCAATGAAAATAATCCCATTATTCAGTTGGTTATGAATGAATTTTTATTTTAGTCGGAGAAAAGAGTCCGATCAAGGCACATGTCTTTATTCTTTGCTCTTTGCTCTTTACTCTTTGTTCTTTTTATCAATGTTTGAAGTGACGGAACCCGGTCATCACCATCGACTGACCATTCGCGTCGCACGCCTCTACCGATTCGTTATCACGGATGGAACCACCCGGATGAATCACGGCGGTAATACCTGCTTCGTGGGCAATCTGCACACAATCGGAGAAGGGGAAGAAAGCATCCGATGCCATCACCGCGCCCTGCAACTCCATTTTGAAATTCTGTGCCTTTTCCACTGCCTGATTGAGCGCATCCACACGCGAAGTCTGTCCCACGCCGCTTGCACACAACTGTTTGTTTTTGGCAAGCACGATAGAGTTCGATTTGGAGTGTTTCACCACTTTATTGGCAAACAGAAGGTCTTCCACTTCGGCTGACGTAGGCGTTTTTTTCGTCACCACCTTCAGGTCGGCTTCCGTTTCGATCTTCTTATCTTTATCCTGTACCAACACACCGTTCAGCACCGTGCGCGACTGCGTAACCGGCAGTTTGGCATCCTTCTGAACGAGAATGATACGGTTTTTCTTCTGTGTAAGAATTTCGAGCGCATCCACATCGTAATCGGGAGCAATAATCACCTCGAAGAAAATTTTGTTAATCTCTTCGGCCGTAGCTTTATCGATTACGGCATTGGTTATCAAAACGCCACCGAACGCCGAAACCGGATCACTTTCGAGAGCAGCTTTCCATGCATCGATCACAGCAGGACGCGAAGCGATACCGCATGCGTTGTTGTGCTTGAGAATGGCAAATGTAACATCCTCGAAATCGTTTATCAGGTTGACTGCAGCATCGATGTCGAGCAGGTTGTTGTACGAAATTTCTTTCCCCTGCAACTGTTCGAACATGGCATTGAAATCGCCGTAAAAGACCCCCTTCTGGTGCGGGTTTTCACCGTAACGCAACACCTTGGCGTTATCGTCGGCAGCGCGAAAATAGCTCCCGTCGTTTGCATCGAAATAGTTGAATATAGCGCTATCGTAACCCGAAGAGACCGCAAAAGCCTCTTTGGCGAAGAATTTACGTTCTTTCAGCGTGGTTGAAGCACCGTTCTCTGTAATAACGTCCAACAGCGGCTGATATTGTGCCTGCGAAGCAACAATAATCACGTCGTTAAAGTTTTTAGCAGCGGCACGGATAAGCGAAATGCCACCTATATCTATCTTTTCGATAATATCCTGTTCGGAAGCTCCCGAAGCTACCGTTTGAGCGAAAGGATACAAATCGACAATCACCAAATCGATGGTAGGGATGTCGTACTGAGCCACCTGATCCAGATCGCCGGTTTCGTCGCGACGATAAAGAATACCTCCGAATACTTTCGGGTGTAATGTTTTTACACGACCACCGAAAATAGAGGGATAACCGGTCAGGTTTTCGACTGCTTCGCAGGGAATCCCCAGAGATTCGATAAAGGTTTGTGTACCTCCGGTGGAGATAAATGCTACACCCTGTGCATGTAATTCACGGATGATGACATCGAGCTTGTCTTTGTGATAAACTGATACAAAGGCTGTTTTAATGGATTTTCTTTCGCTCATCGGTTGAATTTTTAATGCTTGCAAATGTACAAAAATGTTTGGATATATCTGATTCGTTTTAAAGATATTTTGGTGCCGCGTAAAGTTGTTTTAGGTACAGTGTCAACAGGTCGGCACAAGGGTTCCGCTTTGCCCGGCTACCCTGTTTGTAATTACGGCGGTAGTGTTGTACTTTTGTATACAGAAACAAGGCCCGGAAACTCTGACTGCAACACCATTTAAATGACTGATTTATTAAGTATTAATTACACGATAGCCGAAATTTTAGGGTATAAAATGAGCTTAGTGGAGCTGCTTGGAACTGTAACCGGCATACTGGCTGTGATTCTTGCAACCCAATCCAATATTTGGTCGTGGCCGGTAGGTATTGTCAATTTCGTACTTGCATTTATTCTCTATTATCAGGTAAGCCTTTATAGTGACATGTTTCTCCAGGTCTATTATGTCATTACCGGGATATACGGATGGATATACTGGTACGGGATGAAAACGGAAGAGCAAACGCCAATAACACAATTAACAAACAGGGGACGCATCATACACATCATATTAATGATAACAGGCACCATCGGGGTTGGTTATTTTATGAGTCATATCCATCTGCTAATGCCAAAACTATTTCCGGTACCTGCAGCCTACCCCTATCCCGATTCGTTTGTTGCCGTACTCAGCATTCTGGCAAACTGGATGCTGGCGCAACGCAAAATCGAGAACTGGATCGTGTGGATCGTCATCGATATTATTTGTACTGTCATGTACTGGCTGAAAGGCATTCAGTTCTTCTCGCTCGAATATCTTATTTTCACCCTGATGGCCGTTTACGGATTGATAAACTGGATAAAATTGTACCGAACCAGATTTGAGAATGTGAAAATTTGAGGATGTGGAGATGAATCTGACTTGTACGATTCTTTCAAACCAGATTTTCAATATCCCTGTCGGAATTTTGACAAAGGAATACCGGGCCTTCAACGTTAAACACTAAACACTAAACATTACACAACTCATGCAATTGAAAGATGTACTACAGAATCGCATCCTCATTCTCGACGGAGCAATGGGAACGATGATTCAACGCTATAAACTTACCGAAGAACAGTACCGGGGAGCACTTTTTGCCGGCGTTGCCATTCCGCAAAAGGGAAACAACGACCTGCTCTGCCTCTCGCAACCGGACATCATTTCGGCAATACATCGTCAATACCTGGAGGCCGGTGCCGACATCATCGAAACCAATACCTTCAACGCGCAGGCGATCTCTATGGCCGATTACGGCATGGAGGCACAGGTACGCGCCATCAATTTGGAAGGTGCCCAACTGGCACGCCGTCTGGCCGATGAGTTTACGGCACAGAATCCCGATAAGCCCCGTTTTGTGGCCGGTTCGGTGGGGCCGACAAATAAAACCGCCTCCCTTTCGCCCGATGTGAACAATCCCGCTTTCCGCAGCGTAACCTTCGACGACCTGACGGTTGCCTATCAGGAACAGATCGAAGCACTGCTCGAAGGTGGCGTGGATGCCATTTTTATCGAAACCATTTTCGATACGCTCAACGCCAAAGCTGCTATTCGTGCCGCGAACCTCGCAATGGAAAAGACAGGCATCAAAGCAGCGCTCATGCTTTCGGCAACCATAGCCGACAAGAGCGGACGTACCCTTTCGGGACAGACCATCCGCGCTTTTCTGGCCTCCATTTCTCATGCCGACCTGCTTTCGGTAGGACTCAACTGTTCGTTCGGTGCCCGCGACCTGAAACCATACCTCGAAGAGTTGTCTGCTTTTGCCCCCTGGTACGTAAGCGCGCACCCCAACGCCGGACTACCCAATCGTTTTGGCGCTTACGACGAGACCCCGGAGATGATGGCCACGCAGATAGAAGAATACCTCAACGAAGGATTGGTCAATATTATCGGTGGCTGCTGCGGTACCACGCCCGATCACATTGCAAAATATTATGCGCTGGTTGAAGGCAAAAAGGTACGGAAACCGGCTGTTGCTTCGCACAATCTTATGCTGAGTGGTCTGGAACTACTGGAAATTGTATCCGTAGCTCCGTCGGACCTCTCCCCTAACCCCTCTCCCGAGGAGAGGGGAACAACTGCGGCATCAGCGGAAGCTAGCCCTCACTCTCAACCCGGTTATTATACTACATCAGCCGACAACTGGAAACTGCTTCAGCCGATTGCAAAAGAGATGCGTAAAAATCCGACAGAAGCGGAAGCTTTGCTGTGGGAAGCTTTACGAAGAAAAAATATCGAATTCAAAATCAAACGTCAACAGGTTGTCGACGGCTATATTGCCGATTTTGTTTGTATCGAGAAACGCGTCGTCATTGAGGTAGACGGTGAGATCCATCTTTCTCAAGAGAACAAAGAACGAGATGCGGAACGCACCCGTATTCTCAAAACGCAAGGATTTGATGTGATCCGATTTTCCAACAAGCAGGTAACAGAGAACACAGCAGAGGTTATAAACGCAATAAAAGAGTTTCTTTCAAAT
>CAZFTY010000073.1:0-8077 GCA_964521835.1 uncultured Microbacter sp. | reverse complement strand
TCGGATGCTACAGAAACCATTCTGCCGATTATTTACAATTCATCAGTCGGGATTGGCGGAATTCCGTGGGTTAATATGACATTGGATTATAATCAGGCCTTTGGGAACTATCTTACATCCAATCTTTGGAATGGATGTTGTACAACTCCGACATTTTATAACACCTGGGATACTTCAGATCCACGCTTTAAAGATAATCGCCTGAAAAGTGTTACCGGATTTAACCTTGGTTTTCTTGTCGGTCAGCAATATAATGCCGCAGGAACTGCTCTTGTGACAAAAGATGGTGGTCGTCCTCTGATTTTTACACCTGAATTCAGCGTAGCTAATTCAGCGGAAGAACAGGGCGTGAGAGTTGTGAAATATGCTCCTAATCCTACAACAACCTATCCGGGTTCAAGTGAAAATGATTTTCAGTATTATCGCCTCACGGATGCATACCTGATGCGGGCAGAAGCTAAGTTCAGAAATGGAGATGCGTCGGGAGCTTTGAATGATATTAATACCATTCGTACAAAACGTGGTGTGGCTGCATATGTGCTATCCGATCTGACTCTTGACAAAATCTACAATGAGCGTGGATATGAATTTTATTGGGAAAATTCCAGACGTAACGATATGATCCGCTTTAATAAATATTGCGAAGCTCGTTATGAAAAGCCCGGTGTAACACCTTCTTATAAAATTTTATTCCCGGTTCCTCTTACTGCATATGACGCAGATAAGAATATTGTTCAGAATCCGGGTTATCCTGCATTTCAATAATTACAGATAAATTTATTGTGAAAAATCTATCAGAAGGAAAAGAATAACTCTTTTCCTTCTGGTTAAATATTGTCTTTTCTATAAGACAATTCATCTGAATACCTTATGTATAAATCTATTCTAGCTACATTAATTTTGTTTTGTTTCTCTTTTGGACTGATGGCTCAAAAATATCCGCCACTTCCGGAATGGATGAAAACGGCGGTGTTTTACCAGATCTATCCGCAAAGTTTCAAAGATACCGATGGTGATGGTATTGGTGATATTAACGGAATAATAGAGAAGCTTGATTATATCAAATGGTTGGGATGTAATGCCTTATGGCTTAATCCCTGTTTTGAGTCTTCTTTTCAGGATGCAGGTTATGATGTGACAGATTATTATAAAGTTGCAAAGAGATACGGAACGAATGCCGACTTGAAATATTTGTTTCAGCAGGCTCATAAACGCGGAATGAAGGTGTGTCTGGATTTGGTTGCTGGTCATACATCAATAGATCATGCATGGTTTAAAGAGTCGCAAAAGAAGGCAAAAAATAAATATTCAGACCGGTATATCTGGTCGAATGATTCAACCGTGAAACCCTACAAGTATGTGTCGGGGAAATTTGAGCGTAATGGAGCGTACCGCAAAAACTTTTTCGATTGTCAGCCTGCTCTCAATTATGGATTCGGACAACCGGATCCTACTCATCCCTGGGAACAACCGGTGACAGCAAAAGGCCCACAAGAAACCAGAAAAGAACTGATGAATATAATGGATTTCTGGCTCAATATGGGCTGTGACGGATTTCGGGTTGATATGGCTCCATCATTAATCAAGAATGACCCGGATAAAGTGGAAACGAATAAATTATGGGCAGAGATTCGTAATCATGTTCAAAAGCGTCATCCTCAAAGCATTTTAATTGCAGAGTGGGGAAATCCGGAAGCTGCTGTCAAAGCTGGTTTTATGATGGATTTTATTATTCATTTTGGAAAAGCTTACAGCTCTCTTTTCTTTAATAATGAAGGAACATATCCACAAGATACCTGTTATTTTAGCCTCAAAGGTAATGGTACGCCCACCACTTTTGTTGACTATTATATGCGCCAACTCAAAAGTGTCGGTAATGCCGGATATATATGTGTGCCAACCGCAAATCACGATTTCCAGCGGCCTGCCTGTGGTGAGCGTACGGGTGACGAGCAGCTCAAGCCTGTGATGACTTTTCTGATGACTTTGCCCGGTGTTCCATTGATTTATTATGGAGATGAAATAGGTCAACGGTTTATGCCTGGTTTGCCAGATAAAGAAGGAAGTTTGCTCGGAACTCATAATCGAGCCGGAACACGCACTCCTATGCAATGGGATGATACGAAAGGTGCGGGCTTTTCATCAGCTCCTCTGTCAAGGTTTTATCTGCCTGTTGATACGGCAACAAATCGTTCGTGTGTTGAAGCTCAAAAAAAGAACCCGCAATCCTTGCTGAATTTTACGCGGCAACTACTTGCTTACAGGCAACAGCATTCGGCACTCGGTTCTTGTGGTGAAATAAATTTCCTGTATGCAAAGCCATTTGCTTATCCGTTGATATACGAAAGGAGATTTGGTAACGAACGTTTTCTGGTTGTAATTAACCCTTCGGGACAAGAACGAATGGTTGAAATAGAAAATCCTTTTGGTGAAAGTAAATTGACACCTGTTTTCGTGAATGGAGTGAATGTGAATGAGATAGGTTCCAGATTGAACCTGAAAACAGAGAAGTCAGGCTTTGCATTGTTTTGTGTCAATTAGCAGATTGTTGTAGTTTTAACCACTATCCAAAATGTGATTGTAGCCTTGGGCGGAAAAGAGAATTTTATAAGACTCTTGACGCTCAAGGTTTTTTTTTGAAGGAGGCAGATGTTAGTCGAATTGTATATTTAGTCTAAAAAATGGTACTCGATAGATGGATTCGTCAATATTTTGAACGTCAACCTGCTATAAGCCAGCAGAAACGGAAACAATGTAGATTTGGTGGTAATTTTCTCAAAATATTATTGTACCTTTGAGCAACCGTTCAGGAAAGTGATCGGCTTTGTGTAGTTCGCTTATTTTCAATGACTTCTTTTTTTTAGAAGTTGGAAATATTACTTCTTGCATCCATAATTCATTCAATATTGTTTCTCGTATGAAACAGAGTTCCGTTTTGTCGGGATGCGCTACATACGACTCTTAAAAAACAAATTATTTTCGTATGAAAAAACACAATTTTAACGCGGGGCCTTCTGTTTTGCCTCAGTTTACGATTGAAAACACAGCGAAAGCTGTTCTCGATTTTAATGGTATCGGACTTTCAATCATGGAAATCAGCCACCGTTCGAAAGATTTTCAACCGGTAGTTGATGAAGCTGTAGCTTTAGTTAAAGAATTGATGTCGATTCCGGAAGGTTATTCGGTACTTTTCTTAGGAGGTGGCGCGAGTCTTCAATTCTGTATGGTTCCTTTCAACCTGTTAGAAAAGAAAGCTGCATATCTTAATACAGGTACATGGGCTAGCAAAGCAGAAAAAGAAGCTAAATTGTTTGGCGAAGTTGTTGAAGTTGCATCTTCTAAAGGCGCTAACTTTAATTATATTCCTAAAGATTTTACTATCCCTGCTGACGCAGATTATTTCCACATTACAACGAATAATACCATCTTCGGTACAGAGCTTCGTAAAGATCTCGATTCTCCGGTTCCATTGATTGCTGACATGTCATCTGATATTTTGTCTCGTCCTATTGATGTTGCAAAATATGGTTTGATTTATGCCGGTGCACAAAAGAATCTCGGCCCTGCCGGTGTTACCATTGTAATCGTAAAAGACGAATTGCTGGGTAAAGTAAGCCGTCCAATTCCTACGATGCTCGACTATCGCACTCATATCAAAGAAGGCTCTATGTTTAACACTCCTCCGGTAGTTCCTATCTACGCTTCTTTGCAAACGTTGAAATGGCTGAAGGAGCTGGGTGGTGTTAGCGCGATGGAAAAAATGAACATCGAAAAAGCTACTTTGTTGTATGATGAAATCGACCGTAATAAATTGTTCGTCGGTACAGCAGCAACAGAAGACCGTTCATTGATGAACATCTGCTTCGTAATGAAAGATGAATACAAAGAACTTGAAGACGAATTTGGTAAATTTGCTGCTGCCAAAGGTATGGTAGGTATCAAAGGTCACCGTTCGGTAGGCGGATTCAGAGCTTCTACTTACAATGCTCTTCCTAAAGAAAGCGTTGTTGCCTTGATTGACGCAATGAAAGAATTCGAAAAGTTACATTAATACAATATTCGAGTGAATACGAAACCCTCCTAAGTCATTAATATGATATTAGCTGAGGGTTTTGTCATTCTTACCACTAAATTTTTATACTACTATGAAGATTCTTGTAGCAACCGACAAACCGTTTGCCAAAGCAGCAACAGACGGAATCAGAAAAATTACTGAAGAAGCAGGTTATGAACTTGCTTTGCTGGAAAAGTATACCGATGTGAATGACCTTTATGCAGCGGTGGCCGATGCTGACGCTATGATTGTTCGTTCCGATAAAGTTACACAGGCAGTTGTTGATGCCGCAAAACAACTTAAAATAGTTGTTCGCGCGGGTGCCGGATATGATAATCTTGACCTTGCTGCCTGTACGGCCCGGGGCATTGTAGCGATGAATACACCGGGACAGAATTCAAATGCCGTTGCCGAACTTGCATTAGGCCTGATGGTTTACATGGCTCGTAATAATTTTCAGCCCGGTACCGGAAGTGAATTGAAGGGCAAGAAACTGGGAATTCATGCCTACGGTAATGTTGGTAAGCTGGTTGCTCATATCGCGAAGGGTTTCGGTATGGAAATTTATGCTTTCGATCCTTTCGTTCCGGCCGATGTTATTGAAAAAGATGGTGCAAAAGCTGTTTCTTCGATCGAAGAGCTGTACAGCACCTGTAACTACGTGTCGTTGCATATTCCTGCTACACCGGAGACCAAAAAATCGATCGGATATGACTTGTTGTCGAAGATGCCGAAAGGTGGTTGCTTGGTAAATACAGCGCGCAAAGAGGTGATTGACGAAGAGGGTCTTGCCAAAGTTTTGGAAGAACGTGCCGATTTGAAATATGTGACCGATATTATTCCGGACTCTCATGCTGCTTTGGCTGAAAAATTCGGAACGCGGTACTTTTCTACGCCTAAGAAGATGGGCGCGGAAACAGCGGAGGCCAATATTAATGCAGGTTTGGCTGCTGCTAACCAAATTGTCTCTTTCCTGAAAACCGGTGATAAGAAATTTCAGGTTAATAAATAATCGACCATGAAACGAATTATTTCAACTCCGAATGCTCCGGCCGCTATCGGACCGTATAGTCAGGCTGTGGAGGCCAATGGCACTTTGTATGTCTCCGGACAGATACCTATCGATCCGGCTACCGGAAAGTTGGTGGAAGGGGATGTCGCTGCACAGGCACAACAGGTTTTTCGCAATATAAAAGCCATTCTGGATGAGGCGGGTTACTCCTTTGCTGATGTGGTAAAGTCGACGGTTTATCTGTCCGATATGTCCTATTTCTCCGACGTGAATGCGGTATATAAGGAATATTACCAGACAGAGTGTCCGGCAAGAGCTGCATTTGCAGTAAAAGGGCTTCCACTCGGATCTTTGGTTGAAATAGAGTCGGTAGCCGTCAAGTAAAAAGAACATTCTTTTTGATTATAGAAGCAGCAAAAGGATGAAAAATATCTTTTGCTGCTTTTTATTTGTTTGTATATTAGAATGTTGTATTGCGTGTCGTTTTTTAGTTAGCAAAATAAGCCGATAGTGTTTGCTGATTTCAAAAATATGACTACCTTTGCAACCGCAAAAGCCCAGATGGCGGAATTGGTAGACGCGCTGGTCTCAAACACCAGTGGATTCACTTCCATGCCGGTTCGATCCCGGCTCTGGGTACTTCCCAAAAATAACCCTAATTGATTTATAATCGGTTAGGGTTGTTTTTTTTTGTTGTCGTGTTTCCCTGCACCACTTACGAGCCTCTCCGGTTCACCTACAAAAGTTGAGGGATTTCAAAATTAGGCATATAATTTAGACAAACGGAACAAGAAAAAAGATTTATCCGTTACACCTCTAAAAAGAGATCTGAAAGCTTTGATTTTGGCATTGAATGATTCAGATGCGGCATTGGTTGATCGTCGATGAAAGAAATTGATAATCTCAAGATAATGGGTCTGGATGGTTCTTACGATGGTGCCGAAAGCAAGGAATCCGCTACGATCAACCTGATCGTACCACCGGGCAAACCGGGTTAAAGCCACATCCGCTTGCTTGGTTTGATGATAAATCAACCCCAATTGCATGCTCAAATAATAAGCCTTCTTTATATCGGGATATTCCCTGAAAAGAACCGTTGCCCTTTGCCTCTGAGAATGTGTCCATAAAGACTCCTTTTTGAACAAAAGATACCGTCTACGAGCCAGTAGTTGTTTGAGTGTGTCCCCATTTTCAAAGACAGGCGCAATGTATTTCTCCCCCTTGCATTTGGCAAGATGAATCGCTATGGCCTCTTTGTCTAATGCTTCCCAACGGGCTTTAATGCGCATTTCCTGAACAGCATCATAAGCCAGCTTCTGTACATGAAATCGGTCGATTACCCGTTTGGCGCCAGGAAAACAGCTCTTGGCAATCTGTTCCATGTTGCCTGCCATAACCAAGGTGATTTCTCGAGCCTGAAACCGTCTTTTGCGGTTCATTTGAAGAAGTACTTTGCAGACAACCTCTGCCTGAGTGCCTTTAATGATGGCAATAATACTTCCTTGACGGCCTTTGGCCTGCTTGTTGATTAAAACAGTATAGAGTTCACCTTGGGAAAGGGCAACTTCATCGATGCCCAAATAAGAACCCATATTCTTGGAAAATAAAATCCAATCCTCGGCATGTGCACGCTGTTCCCACTGCTTAAATTCGCTCAAGTGATTCTTGTACTGCCGCTCGAACAAATTGTCATTAAGTCCATATAACTCACCTATAGCATTGCAACTGACAGCATGGGTATCAATGTAATTCTTTTAAAAAAGACGCAAATTCTTGCGTTAAACGGGTGCCATCTGCTGTGATATGAATCTTGCGGGTCACATACTTCCCTGTCTGTTTATCAATCCAACGCCGTCGCCGGATATTTAACCGCAGGCATTTGCTTCGTAGTGGAAAATCCTGCACCAAAACCGCCGGATAAAATCCCATGCTCTCCAATTGATCAGACCCTTCTGCTTCCTTCAACACAAGTTTCTCTTCTAGGAAAATCAGGTAACACCAGCCTGTATCCATCTTGTAGTATCGTCTTTTTTTTTGATCACAAAGATAGAAATTCTACTAGTCCCTCTCAACTTTTGTCGGTGCCCCCCCCCCCTCGGCTATATGTTTTATATTGGTCGAAAGATCTGATTTGAAGAAAGGATTGCTCCCTCACGGAGGCAATCCTTTCTTTTGTTATTAAATTATGTTGTGTCAATAGGCTTTTTCGAGTGCCTGCGCAATATCGGCAATAATGTCGTTTGCGTTCTCGATGCCCACCGAGAAGCGGATCAGATCGGGAGCTACACCTGCGGCGATCAACTGTTCGTCGCTAAGCTGACGGTGGGTATGACTTGCCGGGTGGAGCACCGATGTACGGGCATCGGCTACGTGTGTGACAATTGCTGCCAGTTGCAGGTTGTCCATAAAACGGATTGAGTTTTCGCGACCGCCTTTCAGCCCGAAAGTAAGTACGCCGCACGAACCGTTGGGTAGGTATTTTTGTCCCAGTTCGTAATACTGATCGCCCTTCAGTCCGCAATAGTGAACCCAGGCTACGCGTTCGTCCTTACTCAGGTATTCGGCTACTTTCTGCGCGTTTTCGCAGTGTCGCGGCATCCGCAGGTGCAATGACTCCAGCCCGAGGTTGATAAGAAATGCGTTGTTGGGTGCCTGAATAGAACCTAAATCGCGCATCAGTTGCACGGTGGCTTTGGTGATGTAGGCCATTTTGCCGAAACTTTGAGTATAGATCAATCCGTGGTACGAATCGTCGGGAGCAGTCAGGCCTGAGAATTTATCGGCATAAGCATCCCAGTCGAAATTGCCACTGTCGACCAACACGCCGCCTACCGTGCTGGCATGTCCGTCCATATATTTGGTGGTGGAGTGGGTGACGATGTCGGCGCCCCATTCAAACGGACGGCAGTTGATTGGCGTGGCAAAGGTGTTGTCTACAATCAAAGGTACACCCTGGCTATGGGCTATCTTTGCCACCTTTTCGATGTCAAGCACCGCCAGTCCCGGGTTGG
>CAZFTY010000072.1:0-8084 GCA_964521835.1 uncultured Microbacter sp. | reverse complement strand
AATAGCTTACAACTTGTTTGTTTTGGTAAATCATCGGCATTGCAAAGAAAATCAAAATGACTTCGCTTGAAAATAAAAAAGCAAAGAGAATCAATCGTTACCGGCAAACAACTACTCCTGTTGCTGTATTCTCTCCATCCGTTGCAACAATGTAGGATGGGAATAATGAACAAAAACGTAGGCCGGATGGGGATTGAGGTTGCTTAATGCCTGTACCGATATTTTTTTCAAACCGCTGATAAGCGCCTCTCCCAATCCGTATTGAACCGCAAATGCATCAGCTTCATATTCATGCTTTCGTGAGAAAACATTCATGATCAATCCCAGCACAACGGAGATAGGCTGATAAAGCAAGCCAAATACCACGACTCCGATATGAAATGATGGTTCTGACGCGTTCAGTACTTCGGACGAGATCGGCAAACGGAGAAATAGCGACAAAATATAAAGCAGGACGAACGATTGGGCAAACGATAAGATAAGCGATGAGACAACGTGTTTTTTCTTGTAATGACCCACCTCATGCGCCAGCACGGCAACTACCTCTTCCGTGGTCAGTTGCTCGATAAGCGTATCGTAAAGCACCACCCGCTTCTTTTTTCCGAAACCGGTAAAATAGGCATTTGCTTTGGTGCTCCGTTTCGATCCGTCGATTACGAAAATGTTTTTCAACCCAAATCCGGCTTTACCCGCAAATGCTTCAATTGCGGTACGAAGTTCGCCCTCTTCAAGCGGTTTCTGTTTGTTGAAAAGAGGGACGATCCATTCGGAATAGAAAAGCAACATAATCAGCGAAAACAACGAAATTGCCCCCCAGGTGGCCAGCCAGAAGTGGTCGCCTAATTGTTGATAAAGCCATAAAATAAGCGCCAGAATGCCACCGCCTACCACAATAGTCAGCCCCATTGACTTTAGAGTATCTGAAATAAATGTTTTTGGCGTTGTCTTGTTAAAGCCAAATCGCTCTTCGATAATAAAAGTGGAGTAGATAGCAAAAGGCAGAGTCAGTATCTCGTTTCCAATAAAAAGAATGCCGAAGAAGAGCAATGAAATAACAATGTCATTATCGCTGATGCTGCGGGCAATAGTATCGACCCAGGCAAAGCCGTCGAGAAACAACATGCCCAGTTCGAGAGCCAACGTAAAAAGCCGGGCAAAATCCTCGAAATGGCTGTTCGCTAATGAATAATTTTGTTGTCGCGTATATTTTTCCTGATCGTAAATGCCAACCAGTTTGGCAGGAATAGCCGGTGATAGACGGCCTCTGTTGAGTGCAGATAGAGTCTGCTCCAATAGGTAGTCTGCCGCCACAAAAACAATAATCAGAATGAAGAGAAATAGTGCCATAAATGAAAAATGAAACACAAAGGTAGCCAATAATCAATGGCGAAAAAACATAAAAATTGATTCTTGCTTTTTGATTCCAGAACCAAAACCGATGAGAAGCGCCGCTCCCTTTTTAAAGTTTTTCAACGTTCAAAAGGGAGCGGAAATTGCTTTATACGGTCACAATGCGTTTCTTCCTTCAAACGCCTCAAAACCATGCACAAATACCACACAATTGTGCAATTTGATTAGGCGATTTTTAAGAAATAATAAACATCAAAAATACATGCTAAAGCTGGTTTTTTGGTTAACTTTGTGGCAAAACAAACATCACTTACTTATATGTCACGCGAAATAAAATTCAGTTTAGTGTACCGCGACATGTGGCAAGCTTCTGGAAAGTATGTGCCACGTGTTGATCAACTTACAAAAATCGCGCCGGTTATTATCGACATGGGTTGTTTTGCCCGTGTTGAGACTAACGGAGGTGCTTTTGAGCAGGTAAATCTGCTCTTCGGTGAAAACCCCAACAAAGCCGTTCGTGAATGGACAAAGCCCTTCAACGATGTCGGAATACAGACACACATGCTGGAACGTGGTCTTAATGGCCTCCGTATGTTCCCTGTGCCTGCCGATGTACGTCAGCTGTTTTTCAAAGTAAAACATGCTCAGGGTACAAACATTTCCCGTTCTTTCTGCGGTTTGAACGATACCCGTAACCTCGAATTGTCGGTAAAATATGCAAAAGAAGCCGGTATGATTTCGCAGGTTGCCTGCTGTATCACCAACTCACCGATTCATACTGTAGATTACTATCTGGCCATGGTGGACAAAGTGGTTGAGTTCGGTTGCGACGAAATCTGTCTGAAAGATATGGCTGGTATCGGTCGTCCTGCTTTTCTGGGCGAACTGACTGCCGCTATCAAAAAACGTCATCCGCATATCAAAATTCAGTATCACGGTCACACAGGACCCGGTTTCTCGGTAGCTTCGATGCTCGAAGTAGCCCGTGCCGGTGCCGATTACCTCGACGTGGCAATGGAACCGCTCTCCTGGGGTATGGTTCACCCTGACGTGATTACTATTCAGGCTATGTTGAAAAATGCAGGTTTTACAGTGCCTGACATCAACATGGAAGCTTATATGGAAGCTCGTTCGCTGACTCAATCGTTCATCGACGATTTCCTCGGATACTTCATCGATCCGGGTAACAAACACATGACCTCTTTGCTGGTTGGTTGCGGTTTGCCCGGTGGCATGATGGGATCCATGATGTCCGACCTGAAAGCAATGCACGGAGCGATCAACATGGCTCTTCGTTCTCAGAAAAAACGTGAAGTATCGCTTAACGAGCTGGTAGTTCTTTTGTTCCAGGAAGTTGAATATATTTGGCCTCGTTTGGGTTATCCTCCTTTGGTAACTCCGTTCAGCCAGTATGTGAAGAACATCGCACTGATGAATGTAATGCACATTCTGAAAGGCGAAGCGCGCTGGACAACTATCGATAAGAATGCATGGGATATGATTCTGGGTAAATGCGGTAATCTGCCCGGTGAACTGGCTCCCGAAATCAAAGAACTGGTTAAGAAAAACGGCTTTGAATTCTATCATGGCAACCCGCAGGATGCATTCCCTAACGAACTGGATAAATACCGTGCCGAAATGAAAGAAAACGGCTGGGATGTTGGTCAGGACGAAGAAGAACTGTTTGAATTCGCCATGCACGAACGCCAGTACCGCGATTACAAAAACGGCAGCGCCAAAAAGCGTTTCGAAGCCGAACTGGAAGCTGAAAAAGCGAAAGCCGGTGCACCGATCATCATTACACGACCGGTGGTTGAAGTTCCAAAAATCGACATTACAACCGTTCAGGAACAGAATCCGGAAGCAAAAGCCATTCAGGCTCCTGCCAAAGGTCAGATGTTGTGGGAATATGATGTGGTTGACACATCGAAGGCTCCTAACATCGGCGATGCAGTGAAAGAAGGAGATACCATCGGGTATATCCAGACTATTTATGGCATCGAAGCTGTTAAGTCTGCTTTTGCCGGCAAAATTGTCGCTACCTATCCTAAACAGGGCGAAATTATCGAAAAAGGCGAGATTCTTGCTTTTGTTGGCTAATTGAAGATTACAACAATAAATTGCAAAACTCCATAGGCATATCGCTTATGGAGTTTTTTTGCATCCGGAGAAACGAAGAGGCACCCATTTACAGGAAGAGGTGCCTCTGTCGTTTTACACATCAACGCATAACACACAATCGTTACTTACCCGGCATTTGATTCGTCGATTCTTCATCAGCAAAAGCTTCTACTTTCGCCGAAATTTTTTCTATTGCTGCATTCAGCGATTCTTGTGGAAGTATGGTATTGAAATCGCCCCAAAAAGCATTGTCGTATAGAAACGGAGTATCGGCAAAGATCTTGCTCAACGGAACCCTCTCCTGTCTTGGAAACGGTTTTACGTCGATCGTATCGATTTTACAGGTTGCCGATTCGAAGAAGATGTGCATCGGGCTAAAGAAAAGCTGGCGTTTTTGCTTCACTTTAAAAAAGAGATCACCTCTGAGGTGACTGACGTAATATTTGCCGTTCCATTGCTTGTAAGCTACGCTATAGTAGATTTGCTGCGGCTTGATCTGTATGCCACGGCTACGTTTGACAATAAAAAAGGAGGTCGCGTCGTCAATGTGTCGCGGATCAATTTCAAAATCAGCCTGTAGTAGTGCCGAATTATTGGCATCGATGTAAAGACGACCACGATAGGAGGGATCCATAACTTCCGGTTTCGGCTCAAAGGCCACCACATGAGCCAGATGCGAGTCATACTCCACCATATCTATTTTCGTGTAATTAAAGAGATTACCGTCGCTTATATCCATAAAATCGGGAATATTCTTTACCAAATCAATAAGCAACGACGCTTCCGGTCCGGCTTTCATTTTCAATACCACCGTATCCTTGTTGGTTTCGTTGGTGATCTTTCGCATTTTCAGCAATTTGATCTGTCCTTCCGAAGCAGACTCGTACGATGGTTTGAATATTTTGAAAACAGCTTCGGAAAGATAGAGCAGATCCTTTCTCTTTTCAATTCCTTCGCGATAAAACGAGGTTAAGTACGAAGGATCCAGCGGATAGTTTCTCGAACGATACTCCATTACCTCCTGCACGATTTTTCGCGGATTTACCATACGCACAATTACCTCCTGAAGGGGTACAATTCGCTGATTCATATAAATTGTACGGGCATTTTCGGCAAAAAAGGCTACCGGAATCTGTCGGGCTTCGTATCCGATATGCGAGACATGCAGCGTCGCATCTTTATATTTTGCCGGCATTTTCAGGGTAAAACATCCGTCGGCATTGGCAATTGTTCCGATGCTGGTTCCGTCGATACCCAGCGTGCAGTCCATAATAGGGCGGTTGTTTATTTTGTCGACCACCTTTCCGCTAATATTGATGATGGTAGAGTCCTGTCGGGGTGGCAGGGGAATAGCAACTCCCGGAGATAATACCGGATTTGCTCTTTTCCTGTCAATCAGAATATAATGGTTGACCACCGTCAGGGTATAATTTGTATCGCCAAGTATTCGATAGATGGCATCTTGAAGGGTATAGTTCCCTGCAGGGAGCTTTACTTTGCGCTCGTTGTTGGTAATTTTACTATCGTAAATAAAATTGTAGCCCGAAAGATCGCCAATGCTGTTAAGCAGTTCGTATACCGTACTTTTTTGCTTCGGCAAAGACAACAAACGCTGTAGCGGCTCGTGGTTTTGAGCAGCCAATACTATTATGGTAATAAGGAAAATATGAAGAAACAGGAGTCGTTTTTTCATATCAATCAGATTTAAGATCCTGTTTAATTATGGTTGAGAGATAAAGATAGAATCCCGTGTTATCTCTCTTTTAAGGTGCAGCGCCAAACTAATGATATTGGTCATTCCGTCTACGTCATTGTTGTCGAATCTAACGTTTAGCTTATGGTTTTTAATGGCTTCCCCTTTTAATGAAACTTTGCGCTGCGAATACAAATTGATAACCTGCACGATCTTATCAAGGGGTTCATCTTTAAATTTCATGTTGCGGGTAAATCCGATGAGCAGGTTATTGTCGACATAACGTTTTTTCTGCCAATGATTATCGACTACGGTAGCCTGTTCGCCTGCTACGACATAAGCATACGCACCGTTATCCTTTTGAGTTACTTTTACTTTGCCCCGGAGTACCGATAATTCAAAACTTCCTTTCGTATCGCTTTTCACGTTGAATGCTGTTCCCAGAACCTCTACAATAATTTTTTTTGTCTCGATGCGAAATGGCTTTTGCGGATTTTTTGCGATATCGAACAGGGCGTTTCCCTGCATTGTAATTTCGCGGGAATCTTTTGCGAACCGGACAGGATAGAATATTGAACTGCTGCCGGCAAGGTAAACGGTAGAGCCATCTTCCAGCGTCTTCACCAGTGTGTTGTTTATATCGCCATTTCGCATCGACAGCAACGACATTTTGTGTTGTTCGGGAATGAAAAACTTGATTGCCACGGTGGTAAGGCAGAGGGCCAGTACGGCAGCTGCGGCCCATTTGAACAGCTGTGATTTGAACCGTCTGTGCTCTTTGGCCGGATCCGCTATCAGATCCTCTTTTTGCAAACGGGCATACAGGTTATCCCAAGCCTGATCTGTGTTGATTTGCGGTGTATCGTTGTGATAATTATTGCTCATTGTTAAGAGTTTATGCGGACGTTTGAGTATTTGTAAAATGTTTCAGTTCTTTGCGTAACAGAGCCAGCGCTTTGGTCATTTCGGCTTCCACTGTCTTTACCGAAACCGATAGTTCCTGCGCTATCTCGCTGTATTTTTTACCATCGAATCGGTTCATACAAAATATTTTACGCCGCCTTTCGGGCATGTGTGTCAGCGAAAGGGAGAGTTGATTTTGAAGCTCCTTGTACTCCAGTTCGTCAACCGGAGTAGGGGAGTCATATTCTACGAAACCTTCCACTGTTTTTTCTCTATAGTTTTCCTCTATCTGTGCGTGTTTCAGGTAGTGAAAGGCCCGGTTGCGGGCAGCCTGATAGAGGTACGACTTTAACGATAAACGGATTTGAATCTGTTCCCGCTCTTTCCATAGAAAGAAAAACAAATCCTGAACAATTTCTTCGGCAACTGACATATCGTTCAGATAGGAGTTGGCATATCTGCATAAAGGGGCATAATAATTACGGAAGAGCTTCTCAAAAGCTTTCAGATCGTTATTACGTATCTTCGAAAGAAGCAGTAGTTCATCCAGCATAGTATCAAGGTCAGTTTAGAAAGAGGGGTATCTGATTGAACAAAAGAACATTCAAAGATACACGATAATTGTACGATTACCATACAGAAAACAGGAAAATTGAATAGTATTCAGTCACAGTACGCAGGTCTTTTGCCGCGTACTGTATACTGAATACCGGAGATTTGGTTATTTCTGCTTTCTTAATTTGTTTACAGCTGCATCCAACGATTCGGTCGGAGCGATAATATTATAGCCTTCCCAGTATGAGTTGTCATAGAAAGCCGCTACTTTATCGGTGAATAACTGATCGGTTTTGAACGATTCTTTGAACGAAATTGCTTCTGTAGGTTGTATAACGCGATCGGTTGCTACCATTTCCGAAACCAAATCGTATTTGCTCGAAAACAGACGGCGTTTCCAGTCGCATTTGAATTTAGCCTCGCTACGGACATAGTTCAGGTAATAAACCCCATGCTGGTTTTTGTAGGTAATCACAAAAGAAAATTCCGAAGGTTTGAACCGGAGGCCTACCGGTTTTTTCATCAGCATCATCGTGGTGGCTTTGTCTATATCTTGCATGTCGAGACTGAACTCAACACGGGTGAAAGCAAGCGTTTCCTGATCGATAAAATATTTTCCATTGTAAAGCGCAATCGGAAGGATAACACTCGGAGTGAAGCTAATGACATATTGCAGCCGGTTATCGATACTGACAGGTTCCTCCATTGCGTAGTTATAATACTGCAATATCTCTTTATCCAGCAATACGTCCGGATTTTTCACCACATCCAACAATACGGCTAACGTTGGGCCACCCATCAGTTTTACAGCCAATGTATCGGAGGCCTTCTGGCTCAGCAATTCCCTTCCTTTGAAAATACGAATCCGGTCTTTACTCAACGAACGGTCATACGCGCTTTTGTACAAATTAACAACCGCTTCGGAAACCTGAACGTAGCGTTTTCCCTTTTGAGCTGTTTCACGATAGAATCCGGTAAAAAGGTCGGAGTTCTTGCTGTAGTTCGATGGAATTTTTTGAATTGCCTGATCGATGAGTAGTCGCGGCAATTCAGGACGGACAGTGATCTCTTTCAGCATTCGTGGATTCGGAATCATAGAAACAACCGTTTCCATACTGGTGCCATTGACGGCAATTTGAGTGTTTTTATATGCCAAATGAGAAAACTCAATTTCTTTTGCCGGAACCGATGATTTGATTTTCAGGATAAACTCTCCATCAACATTAGTTATAGTACCGATATTGGTACCGGGAACAGATACATTTACATAACCCAGGGTCTTTTTGGTTTGCGCATCTTTTACGACGCCGCTTACGGTGTAGAAACCTTCTCCCACTTGGGCCGACAGGGGAGATGTAGTTGCCAGCAGAATGACTGCAAGCATACAACCGAACCATTTTGTGATAGTTGTTTTCATACGATAATAATTTTTAAATAGATGACGTATGAAACTCCATGTTGC
>CAZFTY010000071.1:0-8106 GCA_964521835.1 uncultured Microbacter sp. | reverse complement strand
AATATAGTTTTAATAACGGGAATAATCCTTATTCGGCCGATCTTTCAACCCAAATCAATGCTTCGGCCATTGCTCAATATTTGCTTCATATCAGGAAATTTCCGGTCATGCTTCGGTATTCGTTGCGGGTGCCTTTGGCGGGAGTGATGTTTGTTCCCGAATATGGAGCCTCTTATTATGAGATGTTTACCCTTGGAAAACTGGGAAATGCTCTCCATTTTTCATCATTCCATAATTCGTTTGCCTGGAATAATAGTATTACGGCCGATTTGATGTTTAAAAAACTGATTATCAGATTGTCATATGTTCATGATTATGACAAGCATCATGCAAATTCGCTCCATTTCGAGTCGATGCAAAATGTGGTTTCTATCGGTTCGGTTATTAATTTCTCCATATTCGACAGGGGCAAGCGGAAAGCGCCGGCATCGTATAACGACATTAATCAGTAAGCCCATGTGTATGCGACAAATTTTGCTATTCATTATTGCAGTCACGTTTGCTTCCTGCCAGATGTCGGTCGAAGAGCCGTCGCATATCAACGATTATAAGACGAATTTTGAGTCTCTCTGGAAAATAATGGACGAGCATTATTGCTATTTTACCTACAAAAAAATAAACTGGGACTCGATTGGAAATGCCTACAGGGCAAAATTGCAACGATCGGATACGATGAATTATGTTCAGTTTTTCCGGATATGTGGCAACATGCTTTCAGAGCTTAAGGACGGACATGTAAATCTTGTCTCTTCTTTCGATGTGGCGCGTTATTGGAAATGGTATACCGATTATCCGGATAATTTCAGTTCCACAATTTTGTACAGCGATCGTTATTTGGGTAGAAATTATTACATTGCAGGTGGATTTAAATATAATGTCCTCCCCAAATCTGCTATCGGATATATCTATTACGGCGACTTTTCATCCGGATTTTCAGGATCCAATCTTTCATATGCCATCGGCATGTTAGGCAATTGTCAGGGACTGATTATCGATGTGCGGAATAATGGGGGAGGGGTGTTAACCTATGCGGAAGATATTGCGGCCCGTTTTACGACACAATCGATGACGTATGGATATATCCGTCATAAAACCGGTACCGGACATGATGACTTTTCGGAACCGATTGCCCAAACGTTGACTTGCTTTTCGACCGGATCTATCGCTACCAATTGGGTAAAGAAGCCTGTAGTGGTGTTGACCAACCGTTCCTGTTTCAGTGCAACCAATGATTTTGTCTGTATCATGAAACAGCTGCCCAACGTGGTGGTGATTGGCGATCAAACCGGCGGTGGCGGCGGCCTACCGATGAACAGCGAGCTGCCCAACGGATGGATGGTTCGATATTCGGCATGTCCGATGTATGATGCCAACATGCAAAATATCGAGTTTGGCATTTCTCCCGACATTAAGGTTGACATGAGTCGCGCCGATATGGACAAAGGGATCGATACCATTATCGAAACGGCAATCAAGTATTTAAATCAGCATAAATGAAGTAAATAAGTAGTTTACAATAACAATTTATTCAAATAATATGGAAAAGAACCGGGCCATCGAACAGCTTCAACCAACAGCTGTATGGCAAAATTTTAAAGCATTGACACAAATCCCGCGTCCTTCGGGCAAGCGCGATCTGATAGCAAAGTATTTAGTCGATTTTGGTAAAAATCTCGGCCTTGAATCTTTTGAAGATGAGGCAGGCAACGTGATTATTCGTAAGCCTGCCACTCCCGGTCTTGAAAATTTAAAGGGAGTGGTTCTTCAGGGGCATATGGACATGGTTCCACAGAAAAATGCTTCGGTTAACCACGATTTTGAAAAGGATCCTATCGATGCCTACATTGACGGGGAGTGGGTGGCTGCCAACCAGACAACGTTGGGTGCCGATAATGGTATCGGTGTGGCTGCGGCGTTGTCGGTATTGCCGTCGAAAGAGATACCGCATGGTCCGGTGGAAGTGTTGATTACTGCCGATGAAGAGACCGGAATGTATGGCGCTGTCGGTTTAAAGAATGGTACCTTGAAAGGCGAAGTTCTGATCAATCTGGATTCGGAAGATGAAGGAGAACTCTATGTCGGGTGTGCCGGAGGAATTAATGGTAAAATTTCGTTTGCTTACAAGGAAGAACCCGTTTATCATGGCGATGTTGCCTACAAAATCAGCCTTACGGGGCTCAAAGGCGGACACTCGGGCATGGATATCAATTTGGGTCGTGCAAATGCCAACAAACTGCTTTTCCGTTTGCTGAAATATGTGGTTTCATCCTTCGAGGCACGATTAGCTTCGGTAGAAGGAGGTAACCTGCGCAATGCGATTCCCCGCGAAGCGTTTGCGGTTGTAACGGTACCTGAAGAGGGTCAGGATGATTTTCTGAATGCATTGTCGGAAATGGAGGCAACTTTCAAAGCAGAATACGGAACGATTGAACCCGGTTTGAAAATCACAGCCGAACCGGTTGATCTTCCCGAAGGATTGATGCCGGAATTTGTACAGGATGACCTGATTAACAGCATTACGGCTTGTCCAAATGGCGTGCTGCGGTTTACTCCCGGAATGGGCGATGTGGTTGAAACATCTTCCAACTTAGCTATTGTCAAATCGGACGGTTCGTCCATTATGGTTGCGTTCCTGATCAGAAGCTCGGTGGAATCGATGAAAGAAGAACTTTGTTCGATGATCGAAAGCGTATTTTCTCTTGCCGGCGCGAAAGTAGAATTCTCGGATGGCTATCCCGGATGGCAGCCTAATTTCGATTCACCCATTTTGAAAGTGATGTCGGCAGTTTACAACGAGAAATTCGGGAAAGAGCCCGAAATAAAGGTAATTCATGCCGGTTTGGAGTGTGGAATTATCGGTTCGGCCATTCCCGGACTGGATATGATCTCTTTCGGACCCACCATTCGCCATCCGCATTCTCCGGATGAGAAGGTGAATATTGCCACTGTTGCCAAGTTCTGGGATTACCTGACCGCCGCGTTGAAATCAATCCCTGTAAAATAAACGTTGAAGAGTCATTGATGGAAGGAGGAATGAATGTCTGGATGTCGGTAGCTTATCTGGCTCCGTTGCATTATTACGCCCGCATGTTGGCGGCGCAAAAAGTGTATCTCGAGCAACACGACAACTATTTGAAACAGACCTACCGTAACCGTTGCGAAATTGTAACGGGAAACGGGGTCATTCCCCTTTCCATTCCCGTGGATAAAGGCGATAATCTGAAATGTCTTTCGCGCGATATTTGCCTTTCCGAACATACCAACTGGCAAACGCTTCATTGGCGATCGCTGGTTGCAGCCTACAATTCATCTCCGTTTTTTGAATATTATGCGGACGATCTTCTTCCGTTTTACGAACGGACGTGGCACTTTTTATTCGATTTTAACTGCGAAATTCAGACGAAAATTCTGGAGTTGATTGATATGGAGGTGGATGTTGAGCTAACGGCAGATTTTAAAACGGAGTTTTCCCAGGGGGAACTCGATTTACGCGAAAGTATCCATCCGAAAAAAAAGCCGGAATCCGAAGATCCGGCTTATAAAGCTATTTCGTACTATCAGGTATTCGATTCGAAATTCGGATATGTGCCCAATATGAGTATCGTCGATTTGTTGTTCAATATGGGACCCGAATCAAAAACGATTCTGAAAAAGATGATAGTCGTTTAATTTCCCTTACTTCAGGGCTAAGGAGTCCTTCTGTTCGGACGGTGTTTCCTCTACTTTGGAAATTTCTACCGGGGCAATGCCAAATCGTACAATGTCAATCTCTTTCGCGGCAGCGTAGGAGAGGTCGATTATGAGATTTCGGCGGTGTGGCCCCCGATCGGTTACCTTAACTATTACTTCCTTGTTGTTTTTTGGGTTACGTACTTTTAGTAGCGTTCCCAACGGATAGGTGCGGTGTGCACAGGTCAGACTATCTTTGTGGTATTTCCCTCCGTCGGAAGTTTTACGACCATGCATGTTGTGGTTGTAAAAAGTTGCATTTCCATGTTCCTTGGCAAGGGTAAATCCGGTACTGAACAGAATAAAAAGAAGCAGCAGTCGTATGGTTAGTTTCATTGTCTTCGTGGTGAATGGCAGCGCGCGATATTGCGATCGATTGCTGCCCGATTACCTCTTTTTTTCGGGCAAAAGAGAATAGCCAGACGAGTTTCTCCTACAAATTAAGTAAAAATATTCGGATTCACCACAAAATGAGACGGAAAATTTCCCGATGAGAAGGATTTATTAGTGTTTATTTTCTGAATATGTTAAAATAGGTACACACAAATTGCCGTTTTCTTAAATAAAGATACCGTTTTTGAGAGAGGCTCTAACCTTCAAAATGTAGGATACAACAAATCAATTCATTGCAAAAAACGGAGACTCATTTACCTTTTAATAATCACTGAAAACGACTTAATTTCTCTTTGCGGTCGTCTTCTTTTTCAACAGGTATTCGAGCGGGCAAAACTGTGTGATGGAGGATTGCAGCAGGTTCAAACCGACGAAGCCTCCCAGCCATAACCATTTCAGCGAAACAGTAACCGACAACACGATGCTTACCAAAACAAGTGTACCGGCTACGGCGCGAATAATTCTTTCAATCATAATTTTTTCGTTGTTAGTTGGCCTTGAGGGCCAGATTATTCAAAATATTGTTCAACACCGAATTGAAAATAAGTAGCTGGTTGCGGTCAATATTGTTCATCGCGCTTTGTATCAAATCGTCTGTGATACGACTGATCTTCTCGTACTCACGAATTCCCAATCCGGTAATCGAGATATTTTTTATCCGTTTGTCGGTCGTGACGGCTTCCCTTTTCACCAACGCTTTTGCTTCCAGCTTATCGAGCAAACGGGTCACCGAAGGCTTGTCCTTTCCGGTAATTTCCGACAATCTGGTTTGTGAAATTGAGCCTCGTTCTTTCAGGAAACTCAGAATCTGATATTGTTCCGATGAAATCTGTAATTTTGTTCGGGATACCGTTTTGTTGAACGGCACTTTCAGACTACTGCACAGATTGGTGGAAAACAAATTCTTAATTCGGATTAATTCTTCTTGCGGTATCATACCTTTTCCTATCAGTTGGTTATACACTTGCTGCCGTATGCGATTCTACATTCATCACAAAGGCATGGATGGGCAACCGATCCGGAGAATCGCTGTTTCGTTGATTGATGACTTTTAGGGCATCCTGCACCTTTTTATCATCGGTGAAACTGAAGAAAAAAGCGGATTCAAACTCGGCGTTATGGTTGCCAAACCAGTTATCGAGCAGGTTGGGCTGCCCGTTATTTCGTTTGTAGCCCGTTGTCTCGCTTACACTGAAAATATTGACTCCCACACTCTGCAATAGTTTGGAAACGGTATGACGGTCTGCCTCAAGACAGGTCACGATAAGTAACTTCATAAGAATAAGTATTTATGGTTGAGTTTCTTCCGAAAAGTCAATTTTTAAACGCAAAGACGCAAAGACACGAATAACCGGCCAATCTGACTTTCTAAAATGTCGACTATTCAGGGGTTATTTTTCAAGACGCTATTTAAAAATCTACGATTTTTATTCGATAATGATTTTTTCATTTAATGTCTCATAGAACTCGCAAAGCCTCGTTTCTTAAATCTGCGTTTTCGGAGTGGACTCATGGGTTAAACTTGCGATTCGGGATATTTCTTTCTCATCATTTTGAAATAGAGCAACGGAACAACGATCAGCGTGAGCAATGTCGAGGTGATGGTTCCACCCATCAGAGAAATGGCCAAACCCTGGAAAATAGGGTCGAACAAAATCACCACGGCACCCAGCGCTACGGCACCGGCAGTCAGCAAAATGGGAGTGGTACGCACGGCACCGGCTTCGATAATCGATTGTTTGAGCGGGATGCCATCCTTCAACCGGATATTGATAAAGTCAATCAGTAGCACCGAGTTACGCACCATCACTCCGGCCAGTGCAATGAACCCGATCATGGAGGTTGCGCTGAAAAACGTTCCCATTATCCAGTGACCGATAACGATTCCAATGAGCGATAATGGGATGGCGGCCAGCATCACAAAGGGCACGGTGAAATTCTGAAACCATCCCACAATCAGGATGTAGATAATGACCAGCACCACCATAAAGGCGATTCCCAGATCACGGAATACTTCGTATGTAATTTGCCATTCGCCGTCCCATTTCAGGGAGTAGTTGTCTTCCAGTTCGGGTTGTTTGCTGTACTCTTCGTTGAGCGAATAACCGGCAGGCAGTTTGACCTCCTTCAGTCGATCCGATATTTTGTTCATGGCATAGAACGGACTCTCCAGCTTTCCGGCCATATCGCCGGTGACGTAGACCACCCGTTTCTGGTTTTTGCGGAAAATACTCTTCGGAGCAATCTCTTTTTTTACCTGAATCAGGTCGCTGACAGGAACCGCAATACCTTGCTGATTCATCACTTTCAAATTGCTCAGATCGGCCACGCTGGCCTTATCGGCATCGTTCAACTGAAGCATAATGTTGACTGGTTGGTAACTGTTGGGTCGATGCAGTACGCCGGCAGGCATTCCCGACAAAGCTGCCCTGACCGTCGCCACCACCTGAGCAGGAGCTACACCCATCTTCATTGCCTTCTCTTTGTCGACATCAAAATTGAGTTGCGGCTGATCGTCTTCCACCATCCAGTCTACATCCACCACATCGGGTGTCGACTTCATCAACTGCTTCACCTGACGGGCAATTGCCATCTGCTGATCGTAGTCGGGGCCGTAAATTTCGGCTACCATGGTCGACATCACCGGCGGACCGGGAGGCACCTCCACCACTTTCACGTTTGCATTGTATTTTTTGGCAATTGCCTGAATTGAAGGACGCATTCCTTTGGCAATCGCGTGACTCTGTTCGCTGCGTTCGCCTTTATCCACCAGGTTTACCTGAATATCGGCCACATTTTCGCCGCGGCGCATGTCGTAATGGCGCACCAACCCGTTGAAACTGATGGGAGCAGAAGTTCCTACGTAACCCTGATAGTTGGTAACCAATGGTTGCTTTGCAATGTATTGTGAAATCTCCTGCGTAACGGCAGCCGTTCGTTCCAGCGTCGTACCTTCAGGCATGTCGATCACCACCTGAAACTCATTTTTGTTATCGAATGGCAACATTTTTACCGGCACAGCCTTGGTATAGAATAGCAGCATCGAGAGGAGCAAGATGACAACCGTTGTCAGCATAAACGCCCATCTTCTCTTGCGGTTTTCGAGCAACGGAACAATCGTCGATCGGTATATCCGGTATATTTTACTCTCCTCCATGCGATGTTCTTTGTGTTCTTTTTCACCGTCGTTTTTACCGCGCAGAAAAAGATAGCCGAGATAAGGCGTTAGTGTCAGGGCGATAATCAACGAAATAAGCATGGCAATGGATGCCCCGATCGGCATCGGACTCATATACGGACCCATCAATCCAGACACGAAGGCCATGGGCAAAACGGCGGCGATTACCGTAAAAGTTGCCAGAATAGTAGGATTACCTACTTCGTTGATGGCAAAGATAGCTGCCTGGTGAAAAGGCAATCGTTTCATCTTGAAATGGCGGTGCATATTTTCGGCAATGATGATGGAGTCATCCACCACAATTCCCGTAACAAACACCAATGCAAAGAGCGTGATGCGGTTCAGTGTATAATCGAGGAAATAGTAGGCAAAAAGCGTCATAGCAAAGGTTACCGGTACCGACAGGAATACCACCAATCCGCCGCGCCAGCCCATGGCCAGCATCACAAACAAGGTTACCACGATAATAGCGATGAAAAGGTGCATCAGCAGCTCGGATACCTTGTGCGAGGCCGATTCTCCGTAGTTGCGGGTAGTCGTCACCTGAACATCGGCCGGAATCAGATCTTTTTTTAGATGATCTACCTTGCTGAGTATCTGTTCGGAAAGATGCATGGCATCGGCACCCTTCTTTTTAGCAATGGCTAAGGTAACAGCAGGGAAATTTTCCTTGTGGTTGCCCTGATCTGCTTTGGCCGCCGCGCCATAACCGAAGGTCACATACTGGCGGGGAGTCTCGGCGCCATCTTCCACCTTGGCAATCTGGCGCAGGTAGACGGGTTGATTGCCGTTAGACCCCACAATCA
>CAZFTY010000070.1:0-8211 GCA_964521835.1 uncultured Microbacter sp. | reverse complement strand
CCATGGTTTTGAGCAGAATTCTCGATGGCAAAGGAGAATTTCTTTGCTCCGATTCGATTATTCGCGTTGCTGTAGACTACTATTCCCATCACAACAATCCTGAACAAGCCTGTTACGCCTACATTTTCTTATCGCGGATAGAACGCAATAAAGGTGATATCAACGGCCAGGCTCACAATTTGCTGGCGGCTATGAACTACGCAAACGAAAGCAAATCGGAGAAATTACTCGGATTGGTATATGCCGAAAAAGCCACTTTTTTTGAACAAAAGCAATTAAATCAGTTTCAGGAAAAACGCCAGCCAGAATACAGAAAGCTACAGAAAGACAGCATGTTGTATTACAACAAGTTGTCGCTGTTGCACTACAAAAGGATTGCCGACAATTATAATGTCATTCTCAGCCTGATTTATATTGGCAACAGCTATTACCAAATGGATCAGTATAACGATGCGTTGAAATACATCCGACTGGCCGAACTCGAAGCGAAAAAGGCACAACAGACTGTACTTCTGTCAACTATATACCGTCTATATTGCGGAGTATACACCAAAACAAAGAGTTACGACAAAGCATTATTCTACATCCGAAAATCGATGGCGACTCCCGATTTCATGGACTACAACAAACATTCGCTTGCCGCAAGGGTCTTTCTACAAATGAATCAACTGGATTCTGCCATCCATTATGCCCAACGTTGTATCAGTACAGGAAACGACCTGACCGATTGTTATGCAATTTTGAAAGAGGTAGGTATCAAGCGAAACAACTACAAAGAGGCCTTACACTATGCCGAATTGTATTCAAACGCCAAGGACTCCGTCACTCAGGCAACGGGTAACGAAAGTTTTTCTGCTATCGAAAAGAAGTATAATTTCCAACGCATCGACAACGAAAACAAACAGCTTACCATTCATAATCAACGATATATCGCAGGAGTCATCCTGCTGTTCGTGTTGTGTCTGGCTATTCTGATTTTCTTTTTATTAGAGCGTCGTAGCAAACAACGTCTTGCCGTATTGAAAGAAAAACTCCGACAGAATATTGCCATTAAAGACAAGTTTTTCTCTATCATTTCGCACGATCTACGTAATCCCGTTCATGCAGTACATCTGACTTCCGACTCTCTCGTAAAACAATATAAAGAATTAACAGACAGCGAGAAATTCAATGCTATCCAGCTGATAAATCATGCCGCCGACAATATATCCAAACTGCTCGAAAATCTTCTGTTGTGGGCTCTGCAACAAAAAGACAACGTCACATACCACCCCCAACGGCTCGATCTGAAACTGTTGTCGCACCAATGTGCCGATTTACATTCGTTAGCAGCCAAAGAGAAACAGATTACCATCCGGAATCTCATTGACGAGCCTGTTTTTATCATGGCCGATCCGAATATGATGCAAACTGTGATCGGAAACCTGATCAGTAACGCCATCAAATTTTCCTATGCTAACGAGCTCATTACCATATCGTCGCATGATTTACAGAATGGAACCACAGAGATTTCAATTGCCGATCAGGGTATGGGTATGAGCGAAGCTACCCGGCAAAAGCTCTTCCGATTAGACACCAAAATACAACGGAAAGGCACAAATAATGAATCGGGAGCTGGGCTGGGATTAATCTTATGCCACGAATTAATCACGCGACAAGGTGGCTCTATCGATGTAACGAGCAAAGAGGGTGAAGGTACTGTTTTTAGAATTACGATACAAAATAGCAACGAAAAAGAAGATATGCCAGCTTCTCATTCCGGGTCGCAACAAAAATCCATTTGAATATGAAACCCATTGAAATACTATTGGTCGATGACTCACAAATCCATTTGGAAGGATTGAAAATCATGCTACGAGCCCACCACACGTTGCATGTGGCAGGTGAAGCCCACAATATATCGGAAGTTCATAATCTGATGCCCTTGCTGCAACCGGACGTGGTATTACTTGACATCTGTCTTGAGGAAGATAACGATGGTATAGAACTGGCAGCCTATATTACATCGACATTTCCACTTACCAAGGTTATTATGCTGTCGCATAATAAAGACGAAAATTCAATCATTCAATCCATTCGCTCGGGAGCTGTAGCTTATCTGGCTAAAGATACCTCTATCACTTTTTTGGTTAAAACCATTCACTCCGTCATGAAAGGAGAAGGACTTTATCTGGGTGAAACCATTCCTCATGATATTTTGTGTCAATGCTTACAAAACAGCATAGAACCCCCGTTCAAAAAGCCAGTTCGCCTGTCCAAACGAGAAAAAGAGATAGTAAAACTGCTCTCCATGGGGTATACCTCGCGTGAAATTGCAGATCAACTCTGTATCGATGCCTCCACGGTAGAATCGCACAAAGAGCATGTCAAATCCAAATTCAAACTCTCTTCCGTTATCGAAATCGTTGTATATTGCATCAAAAACAAATACATTCAAATATAAATACCTATTTAACAGAATATTAAACCCTTATTTTTACTTTCCAGATTGTTTTTCGCGTTTTTTTGATCGGCTTGTTTATGGTAAAATTTTACCATATAAAAATCAATAATTTTCACTATTGTTCCTAAGATTCAATACCCTTAATTTTGTCGTGTAATTCAAGTATATAATTAGTTATCTAAAACAACGTTTATTTAGCATACTATCTTGATTACTCTTTATCCACAATAGTCTCAGGTACAATTTTGATATTCATCCGACAAACTTTCTCATAAAAAAATTTGGTTAGTAGTACTATTGACGACGTGATGTCGGCTTGGTCTCCTGGTAGCTCACTCTGAGCTATCGGGAAAGGCCGGGAGCTATATTCTGAATCTCAAAAAAATAATTCTGTCTTTCCCTTTCTTTTCAATACATAGTTGCTCAAGACAACAACCGATATTATTCATTCGGTTCATCTCCCAAATACCCGATCATTACATTTTGAAATTTATAAAACCGGAACAATTTGAAAGATTTCTTCGCTAAAATGCGTCTTTTTTATCGAAATAAAAAAAAAGAAGGAAAATTTTCATATTTTTGTCTGTCTAATGGGCAACTATTTGTTATCTGCAAACAAACAATAATTATGTAAGTCTATTACAGCACATTAATCTTCAATTCGTTGAGTTCTGATCTAAAAATTCCACCATAGTTTGGAATAATAATAGTTCTGTGCAACGTTTTTTTATGTGATTACGTATCATCATGTCAATACAATAAATAATAGTATATGCATTACAAAAAAGTTTTCAGGTCTTTGATAGCTGTTGTTTCTTTTACCACATTGCTATCTGCTTGTACCAACGATATCGATCTGAATGATGTCGACAATACCCTATCGGTAAATGGAGCTGCCGTATTTCCCCTGGCACAATCGACCGTTACTCTTAAGGATTTCATAGACAAACTGAAACTTGCCAACATTACGACGAACAAAGACAATATCCTGACCGTAAGTTATAAGCCGAATATAACCAATAGCTTTAATCTGAACATCTCGCCGGTAAATGTCTATACTGATATTAATTTGGCAACAGGTTCGCTACCGTCGGGAGTAATATCGAGTAATGTTTTCAATACGCTTCTTTTTGGACCCAACCATCCCATTCAGGTACAAATCGATTTGAGCAAAATATCCTCGAATGTGGCTCAACTGGACAGTATTTTATTAAACAGCGCGTCTCTCAACATTTCGTTGAATACTAATATCAGTTTTGCGAACTCCAATTTAAAATTGACGCTTATCAGTCCAAATCTGAATTACCCTACAGGATATTCAAAATCTAATAATATAGTTGTCGGTACTGTATGTTCTCTTCCGATCTCGGGCAAAGTAAGCACCAACAACTCCATCATCACGCTACAGATGGTTTTAGAAGCCTCTTCCAATGTGTCTATTCCTGCATCTCCGACTTTCAATGCGCATGTTGCATTCGATAACATCAATTTTCAATATCTATACGGAAAATTTGCCTATACGCTGGCACCTCAAACCGGCACGGTGGATTTGAGTTTCTTGAATGATGCCATTAGCAACACCAGCTATCTGCCATTCAAAGATCCTACCATAAAAATCATGCGTACGACCAATGCAGGTTTGCCCGTTGATTTGAATATCGATTACATAAAGAGCTATAACAACGCGAATCCTTCAAATGCCAGATATGCCTTTGGCGGAGTAAGTACTACTCAGTCATTCCCGGCAATACCCAACCAACCGGGTAAAACAGTGGCCGATTCATTAGTTTTTAATCAGGCCAATGGAAATATCGACAATTTGTTTACACTGCCGGGTATCAATGCCATTGCCTATTCGCTCGGAGCTCAAATATCCAATACGTCGACAGCCAAACAATACATTCTGAATTCTAATAGCTTTAAGATTGAACCCGTCGTCAATATTCCCTTTGCATTCAATCCCAACGTCAATATACAATTTTTCGATACGTTATCGTTAGGAAGTTCGTTTACCGACTTTACCAATAAAAACAACCTCGACAATGTCAAACTATGGTTGACGGTCAATAACTACACTTCGGCGAAGATGACCATCGATTTGACACTCCTTGACGCGAATTATCAGTCTATTTCTCAGCAACAAATAAAAATAGACGCAACACTTGATGTGGACGCCACTACGGGGTTGGCAACTCAAACCGCGACTACAAAAGATCAGCTATGTAGTCTGGCATTTACCGCAAACGATATAAAGAAGGCTCAATATGTAAGGCTTAGTTATTCGCTCGCCGGGAAAGATGCCCAAAAGTCGCTCACCCTTAAGTCATCCGATTTTATAAAAGCCAAACTGAGTGCTTACATCAAAGGCAATGCTAAAATAAACAATTGATTACGACTATGAAAAAATTATATATTCCCCTGATAAAACACTCCGGATTAGCTTTCATAGCGTTAGTCTTGTTCTCGATTGCCCCGCGCGCTGTTGCACAGGTCAACACGCTCTACTTTATGGAGAATGTTCCGTTTCGGAGCTCGCTGAACCCGGCATTCATCCCTACACAATCCTATTATCTGGACATTCCGTTCTTGTCAAACATCAGTATTTGGTCAGGCAACAGCGCCGTTTCAGCATCCGATATATTCTTCAAACAAGATGGAAAGCTCATCACCCCTTTTCATCCGAATGCAGACAGAGATGCGTTTCTGAATATTCTTCAGCCTACTTCCTATATTAATTTCGATTACCAACACGAAGTTTTAGGATTTGGATTCAGAGTTCGGAAGGGTTATTACACATTTGGCATTAAACAACGCATCGAAAGTTCGGTTGCTCTGCCCAAAGATCTGATGCGCTTACTACTCAAAGGTGCTTCGGACACCATCAATACAAATAATTTCAATTTCAAATCGTTACATGCCGATGTCACAGCCTACATGGAAGCTGCTCTCGGATTTGCACGCCCCGTAAACAATCGGTTGACACTGGGTGGAAAGCTTAAGTTGCTGGTCGGCGAAGCTCATGCCGATGCAAACTTCAACCGTCTCGATCTGAATATCAATAAACAATCGGCAATACTCTCCGGCGACGGTTATGCCCGTATCACATCGCCTTACGACATTACACAAAACAGTGATGGTACTCCAAAAGATTTTGAAACCAATAAAAGTTTGCAAGAACCTATGGGTTGGGGAGCCGGAGCTGATTTGGGTGCCACTTATAAATTATTGAAAAACCTTACTCTTTCGGCATCGCTTACCGATCTGGGATTTATACATTGGAAAAAGAGCAGCTGGCAAGCCAATATGACAAGCAATGCCTCATTTACCGGCATGGACTTTAAAATTAACGGCAACGACAATGACTACGGAACGCAATTAAGCGACACGCTTAAAAATGCTTTCACCTATTCCAGAAACGGTGCAGGATACACAACCTGGCTAACGGCCAAACTTCGGGTTGGAGGTGAATATAATCTGGTTAAAAATAAAATAACGGTCGGCGCTCTGTGGGAAAACACTGTGGGTGGTACCTACCGCTATTCGGAACTGACCGGATCAGTTAATTTCCGCCCGTTCTATTGGTTCAACACCTCGTTCAGTTATGGTTTTGTCAATGGAAAATTCGGAACATACGGTTTGGGACTTAACCTGATCGGAGGTCCATTCAACCTCTTCGTTGCTACCGATTATGCACCTGCAACCCTCACACGTGACGGTATCCCTTACAAAACAAAATATATAGATGCGCAATTAGGATTGGTCATTACTATCAAACGCAGTAAAAGTGCCAAGCTGAAAAAAATGCAGACAACGACTCCGGTTATAACCAATATCGATACGGTTAAACCTGCGGTGATTGTAGAAACTCCGGTTATCACCCCGGTCGATCCGATCGTTACGGCTCCAGTGGTTATCAAAAGCATAGAACCGTCGATCAATCCGAACAAAGTGCAGATTCCGGCGGAAGTACAAATTATAGAGGCTCCGGCTGTAAAAACAACCGCAATAAGCCCGAAAAACAAAACAGGGGAACAGGTTACTGCCAGAAAATATACCGGCAAGACGCTAAACAAAGGCACAACAGGCATAAAACGAACCGGCACAACAAAAACCTCCGGTGTAAAAAAAGTAACTACCAGCACGCGACAAACGAAAACCACGCAGAAATAATCTTCAGCGATATGAACAGAGCTTTATTGGTGGGAATCAACAAATATCCTGGCCAGCCGCTCAATGGTTGTGTAAACGACGTGCAGGACATGGCCAATTTCTTAGTTTCACACTGTGGATTTGCCATGGACGACATTCGACTGTTGGTAGACGAGAGAGCCACGAAAGAGGCTATTGTAGAGCGCCTGCACTGGTTGATTACTGGCGTAAAAGCCGGCGACCGTATTCTGTTTCATTACAGCGGACATGGAGCACAAGTACCCACCCGTAATCCGCAAGGGGAAGTGGACGGGCTGGATGAAGTGATCTGTCCGGTCGATTTCGACTGGTCGGATGCCCATCTGATTCGCGACAAAGAGTTCAACGAACTATTTGCTGCTTTACCGGAAGGAGTAGATTTCGTTTGGATCTCGGATTCGTGCCACTCCGGCGACTTATGGCGTGATATGACTCAACCTACAGTCAGCATCAAAACCATTATTCCCCCGGCTGACATAAACTGGCGATTACACACAGCTTTTCAGAAAGAGATTAAGATCCGCAGTCTTGAAAAAGCAGCTTCCAATCTGAATCTGGCTCTGATATCCGGCTGTAAATCGAACCAAACATCGGCCGATGCCTGCTTCGACAACAAATACAACGGAGCATTAACCTACTTCCTACTGAAGGAGCTACAATCGGAAAACGGGCTTAACGAACCACTGTCGGCCATCGTCACCAATGTTTGTAAGGCGCTAAAGAAAAATCATTATTCGCAGGTACCGCAGTTGGAAGGTGCAGACACCGTGAAATCGAAATCGTTTTTAGCAAAATAGCATTGCACTTGCACCCGACATCTGTTGTTTTCATGGCCAAAGTCTTTTAAACTATATTTCATACTCCGTCTCCGAAAGCGGAGTAATTATACAGGAATCTCCATCCGTAATTTGTTCTATAGTAACACCTAAAACTTCAGCTATGAAAAGAAACGCATTGATTTTATTGGGATGTTGGATGCTGATTTTTAATTTCCAAGCATCAGCACAAGCTAAGAGTCAACACTTAGGACTGATCTCCGATTTGGTGCAAATCAAATGTGAAAGCGAACTGAATCTGGCACAATCGATACACCGTTCCGATTCGGCAATGGCACTGCAAAAGTACATGACAGCCTATACCCTGGTTAACGGGATGATTTCGCAATTAGAAGCCGACATGGTTGCCGCCAATAGCATCAGCCGGTATAAAAAGATAGACAAGGCGCTGAAAAGCGATGACATCAACTCCGGAAAAACGGATGATGCATTGGTACAACGCTACCTTACCACACTACAAGCGGCATCGGTTGTATGGAAAAACGATACAGATAAAAGCTTTGCACCGCTTACCGCCCTCTCAACAGTCGTCGATATTACAGATACTGCTGTGGGAATTATAAAAACCATCAGCGACCTGAAGCAGTCGAAAGTGAAAGGCATCTGCCAATGTCTGGATGGGGTACGGTCAGCCCCCTACTCCGACATCGTCAAAGCGAAAGCATCAGCAAGATAGCCACTCGCTACCGCTTAAAAAATCCGGCGGTAGACGTGGCAGTAAGGCGTTGTGCCTTTGTGGTCGTA
>CAZFTY010000069.1:0-8271 GCA_964521835.1 uncultured Microbacter sp. | reverse complement strand
GCCTATTTCCCTTACACGCTTCACCGAACCGACTGGTCGTTTTTTACTGAATTCAAAAACAACAACAATATATTGTCAGTCATCGGAGCCGGTTGCCTTCAATACTGGTATCTGGTTGTGTTCTTCCTCATTTTAATGGCAATAATGTGGAAGTGCTATGGCAAGGCCGAACCCTCTAAAATCGCGAGGAAACCATTGTTGTTTTATCCGATAACGTTAGCATTGCTTGCGCTCATCATCGGATTATCCGTTGCCGGCATACGGGGTGGATTCACACGCACCACCCGCCCTATTACATTGGTCGATGCAGGTGCCGGGGTAAACAATCCGGCCGAAATGGGGCTCGTACTCAATACTCCGTTCTCGTTGTTGCGTACCACCCGCAACAAAGTACTGGAAGAACAGCATTTCTATTCCGATCAGGAGGTTGAAAATATCTACTCACCGATTCATCAGAATAGCGGCAACGAACCGTTTGTAAAAAAGAATGTGGTCATTCTCATCCTTGAGAGTTTTGGCCGGGAAAATGTCGGTTCGATGAACCGTTATCTCGATCATGGCACCTACAAGGGTTACACGCCGTTCCTCGACTCGTTGATTTCGGTCAGCCACGCCTATTACGACGCTTTTGCCGACGGACGAAAATCCATCGAAGCGATGCCTTCATCTTTAGTGAGCGTGCCCTCGCTTTATCAACCTTTCGCCGTGAGTCGTTATGTGAGCAACCACATGAAGGGGTTAGCTGCCGTACTGAAAGAGGAGGGTTACCAGACTGCCTTCTTCCACGGAGCACCGAACGGATCGATGGGTTTCAATTCCATGTCAAAGCTGTTGGGATACGACTCGTACTACGGCATGACAGAGTATGGAAACAATGCCGATTTCGACGGATTCTGGGGCATCCGCGACGAGGAGTTTTTGCAGTTTTTTGCTCATAAGATGAGCAGCTTCCAGCAACCGTTTCTCTCTACCGTTTTCACACTCTCGTCGCATCACCCATACTTCATTCCGGATAAGTATAAAGCGATGTTCCCCGAAGGAAAAATTCCGTTGCACCGTAGCATCCGCTATTCGGACTACGCGTTGCGTCGCTTTTTCAAAACGGCATCTCAACAGCCATGGTACAAGAATACGGTGTTTGTGCTAACGGCTGACCACTCGGTGCCTGCGGCTTATCACGACGAGTATAAAAACGGACTGGGCGATTTTGCCATTCCTATTATTTTCTTTACGCCCGACCATTCGTTGCCGCCGGTACAGGATACCCGCGTGATGCAACAGCTTAATATCATGCCCTCTTTGTTGGGATATTTGCACTATCCGAAAAAATATTTTGCCTTTGGAGCCGACATGTTCAACCCGAAAACAGAGCCTTTCGTAGTGAACGATGATGCCGGTGTAATGCAATATATGGAAGGCGATTACCTCATTCGTTTTGACGGTAAAAAGCCCATCGGCCTTTATCAGTTCCGCAAAGACATGACATTGAAAAACAACATTTTGTTGTTACATCCCGAAATTGCATCCCGTATGGCTGTTAAAATCAAAGCTGTACTACAGCAATATAACAACCGGCTCATCCGTGATAAGATGATCGCCCGGTAACAGAATTTTCAGTTTCGTCCCGACGGAAACCGAGCTAAAAAAAACGGCAGTTTTGCATTATTCTGTCGGAAAATGAGTAAATTTGCAATCATTTTTTCATATACACTTAACAACTTGTAACCAAATGAGAACCATTGGCTTGAAGCATACAATCCGATGTCTTGATGCGGTTATTTAAATTATTTTCATAATGAAATCCATTGAAAAGAGTCCGCTACAGATTGCCCGGTCACTTTATCATCCCAAAATGCCCAAGGCATTGAGTGGAGCTGTCGTGTTGAAAGAGGGTAAGGCTACCGAATCGGTTGCCGATCAAGCCGCCATTAAAGATCTTTTTCCGAACACGTATGGCATGCCATTGATTACGATTGAACCTACAGCCGAAAAAGTTGCAGCGCCCGCTATCAACGTTGGTGTTATTCTTTCGGGTGGTCAGGCTCCCGGCGGTCACAATGTCATCTCCGGTCTGTTCGACGGTATCAAAACAATCAATTCGGAAAGCAAACTATATGGTTTTCTGGGAGGCCCAAGCGGTTTGGTAGATCATAAATATGTAGAACTAACCGCAGATATTATCGACGAATACCGCAATACCGGTGGCTTCGACATTATCGGCTCCGGTCGTACCAAACTGGAAGAAACGGCTCAATTCGACAAAGGTGCCGAAATCTGCAAAAAATTAGGTATCAATGCCATCGTAATTATCGGTGGTGACGACTCGAACACAAACGCCTGCGTGCTTGCCGAATATTACGCTCAAAAGAAAACCGGCATTCAGGTAATCGGCTGTCCGAAAACCATCGACGGTGACCTTAAAAACGAAATGATCGAAACATCTTTTGGTTTCGACACTGCCTGCAAAGTTTATTCGGAGCTGATCGGTAACATCCAACGTGATGCCAACTCAGCTAAAAAATACTACCACTTCATCCGCCTGATGGGTCGTTCGGCCTCACACATCGCCCTCGAATGCGCACTGCAAAGCCAGCCGAATGTCTGCATCATCTCGGAAGAGGTAGAAGCAAATAATCTTACATTGAACGACATCGTTGAACAGATCGTTAGCGTAATTGTTGAACGTGCAGGAAAAGGACTCAACTTCGGTACCATTCTTATTCCGGAAGGGTTGATTGAATTCATTCCTGCCATGAAAAAACTGATTGCCGAACTGAACGACCTGTTGGCTCACAACGACGATTTCAACGCGTTGGAAACTGACGATGAAAAACGTCAGTACGTAAAAGGTTTGCTTTCTGAGGAAAGCTGTCAGGTATACCGCGATCTGCCCAAGGGAATTGCCCGTCAGTTGACCCTCGACCGCGACCCGCATGGTAACGTACAGGTTTCTCTGATCGAAACAGAAAAATTGTTGATCGAAATGGTTGCCAAACGACTGGCTAAATTGAAGGCTGCCGGCGAATACAAAGGTAAATTCTCGGCTCTCAACCACTTCTTCGGTTACGAAGGTCGTTGTGCCATCCCTTCCAACTTTGATGCCAACTACACCTATTCTCTCGGTTATACCGCTGCTATTTTGATTTCAGCAGGCAAAACCGGCTACATGTCATCGGTTCGCAACCTGACAGCTCCGGCTGAAGAGTGGATTGCAGGCGGTGTGCCCATCACGATGATGATGAATATGGAACGCCGTCACGGAGCAATGAAACCGGTAATCCAGAAAGCGCTGGTACTTTTGGACGGTGCTCCCTTCAAATATTTCGCATCCAAACGTGATACCTGGGCTTCGACCACAAGCTTTGTCTACCCCGGTCCTATTCAGTATTACGGTCCTGCCGAAGTGTGCGAGCAACCGACCCGCACATTGAAACTGGAACATAATGCCGAATAATCGTTGAAACACGCTTTAATAGTGAACAACCGGCATTCGATCGGTTGTTCACTATTTTTTTATACCCTACGCAATGAGCAACGTCTACCTCAGTCTGGGATCCAATCTTGGGAACCGGAAACGTAATTTAGAAAACGCAGTCGGCGAGATCGGACGATGCTGCGGAGAGATTACCGCTTGCTCCTCTTTTTATGCCACAGCACCCTGGGGCTTCCTCTCTTCAAACGAATTTATCAATATCGCCATTGCGGTAAAAACCTCATTAGAGCCTGAAATACTCCTCGATACGCTGAAAAATATCGAACACAATGCCGGACGGCAAGCCAAAAGCCAAACCGGCTACGAAGATCGACCGTTGGATATTGACATCCTTTTTTACGACGATAAAATTCTACAGACAGAACGGCTTACAATTCCGCATCCACACCTTCATCGCCGACTATTCGTATTGATTCCGCTGGCCGAAATCGCCCCTTCGGCAACTCATCCCGTGCTACAAAAAACCGTATCCGATCTTCTTTTGGAATGTCCCGACCACTCGCAGGTAGTATCGATTTGACATTCAGTTTGCTCCAATTACAACCGCTTTGTTAGCGATTGTAGCACATTATTATATTCCAATACATTTTTTTAGTCAATAAAGACAATAAGCACTCCAAAGTCCCGTTTTATTTAAATGGGAAAAGTGTGGCATGAATCGACAAATTTGTCAGACGGGGCAAGTTTCCCGATTTTTTCCGCTTACCCAATAGCCAAAAATTCCCGACCGGGAGAGAACCCCTCCGAGAAACAACTAAAAGATTGATTATGAAACGATGGCCTGGCTTTATTGCAGTACTTACATTGACGACGCTGATTTTTGGATGTAAAGGAGTGACTCCGTCCTCGGCAGCCGAAAACATGGCAAAATGTATCCAGTCGGGCGATTACAATAAAATAGCTGAGAATCTGGCATCCGATCGCGGAGCGGACACACTGCAAATAGTGCGCGACAAGCAACATTTCATCGCCGCCATCAGGGAAAAAGCTGAAAAACAGTTTGCCAAAAACGGAGGAATTGAAAATTATCATATCATCGGCGAAGCAGTTACACCGGACGAATCAAAGGCATACGTCAGAATCAGTTACAGATTCAAAAACGGAACTTCAATCGATGAAATTATACCGCTTGTCAAATCGGGAGGGCAATGGAAATACGTGCTTCAATAACATGGTAGTATAACGAATCAAAGCCTAAACTCATTCTTGAAAAAATAATGCTCTAAATCAAAACAATTTGTGATTTTTGAATGTATTTTTGCTCATCATGTTTAATCTTTAAAATTGAAATCGAATGAAAAAAGTAATTGTTTCCGTAATGATGGCTGCAGCTTGTATTTTTGCAGCTAATGCTCAGAGTGCAAAAGCTACCAAAAGCGAGGCTAAAGCAGCTGTAACTCAAACCAAGAAAGATGCCAAAGCAACCAAAGAAGCAGCAAAGACCGAAGTCAAAGCAGCAAAGGAGGTAAAAAAAGCCGACACAAAAAAAGCTACTGAAGTAAAGAAAACTGCAGACAAGAAGGTAAAAGCCACAAAAGAAGCTGCAAAAAAATAGGCTTTTTACTTCGGTAAAAAACAGACCGAGTCTTCATTCCCGAAGATTCATCAGGACTAAGTCCGGGAGTTCCCGGGCTTAGTTTTTTTTGCGGCTTGCCACTTTGCACAAAAAAAACACTTCAAAAAAAGTTGAAGTGTTTTTGTACGATAAACAGCACGGGAATCGAGTCATCCGTACTTTAATTCATAATCAGCTCTATGTTAACATCATTCGACACAGAAGCCGTCCAATACGAAGCCGAAAAAGCCAGAATGCGATCGACCACCGCTTTGCTGGGTGACAACGAGACAAGCGGAGCCTCTTTTTTCAAAACATTCGGGTGTGAAGTAGCAGTGTAATTTTTTCTCATAGGCAAGAATCTCTTTAATACATGTACAGAATAAACGACGATTACTTCCCTATATTGTTACCTGATAGTTAAATTTTCAAAACCATATCGTTCTCTTCCACCATCTTGCGCATATTAATCAAAGCGTACCGCATCCGTCCCAACGCGGTGTTGATGCTAACCCCTGTTTTGTCCGCTATTTCTTTAAAGCTCAGGTCGTCATAAAAACGCATCTTCACCACACACTTCTGGTTCTCAGGCAAAAAATCGACCATCCGGGCCACGTTACCCAACAACTGTTCCTGCACCATATCGTCTTCCACATTGCTATCGCTCAATTTGACACTATTGAAGACATCGTAATCAAATTCGGTATGAGACATGGTGTTCTCACCCTGCTCCCGCCTGAAATAATCGATAATCAGATTATGCGCGATCCGGTTGACCCAGGCCACAAACTTACCGCTATCGGCATAGCGCTGTTGCTTTATGGAGGCAATCACTTTAATAAAGGTGTCCTGAAAAATATCTTCGGCCAACTGCCGGTTACGTACAATGAGGTAGATATACGTATAAACTTTATCCTGATGCCGGTTCATCAATACAGCAAAAGCATCATGATTACCCCCGGCATAAAGACGTACCAACTCTTCATCTGTTTTTTTCAACAAATTAATAGGCATTACTTTCAAATTTTGGAGTTCAAAAGTAAAAGTTGGTCAATAGGCAGATCGGATTAAAATGTAAATAAGAATGAATTATTGTTCGACAAAGTTACAATTTATTGGCAGCCACACAATAAACAACCGGAACAAAGCAATAAGTTTTTTTATTTTTAACTTTATTTAATTATCAGGGTATAAATAGAACCGGTTACTCCGGCTGTATATTTGCCGATACAGATTACCGATTAGACCTTACTTTCGCAAACCAACTAAACGCCATCCATGGACAAACACCTGAATATCAAAGAATGGAACATAGAAGACCGTCCCCGTGAGAAATTTTTGGCAAAAGGGAGTCAAAGCCTCTCGGATGCCGAATTGCTGGGAATTTTGTTGGGCTCCGGTAATGCGCACGAATCGGCCGTCGGACTGGCGCAGCGCATTTTGCACTCGGTAGACAACAACCTTGACGAGCTGGGAAAACTGGAAATTCAGCACCTCATCAAAAATTTCAACGGCATTGGAACCGCCAAAGCCATTACCATTGCAGCCGCACTGGAGCTCGGCCGACGACGCAAACTGGCATCACCGGCCGACAAGAAACAGGTACTTGCCAGCAAAGATGCGTTTGAAATACTACATCCGAAAATAGCCGATATACCTCACGAAGAGTTCTGGATGTTGATTCTCAACCGTGCCAATAAAATCACGCACCAGATAAAAGTGACTCAGGGAGGTACCGGACAAACGGTTGTTGAAATTCCGTTGATACTGAAAACGGCCATCGACAAACTGGCGTCGGGCATCATAGTAGGACATAACCACCCGTCGGGAAACATCAAACCCAGTCAGCAAGACATCAAAATAACGCAGCAACTGGCTGCCGCCTGCAAAATAGTTGACATAAAGTTGTTAGACCACCTGATTGTAGGACATCAGAACTACTACAGCTTTGCCGACAACGAACTGCTTTGACGAACTTCAAAAAACAAACCCTTTGAAAACTCGACAAATAGCACTATCTTTGTCGACCAATTCCGAATCAATTTTATAAACAATAGTATCTTGACTACAAACCCGATAAGTTTGCTCAAGTTCTGCTAATATCAAACCACAGTAACCTTTTTATGGCAACAACAGCTGATTTTAGAAATGGAATGTGCCTCGATCTCGAAGGCCAGTTTTATTTTATAGTTGAATTTCTTCACGTGAAACCGGGTAAAGGTCCGGCTTTCGTACGTACCAAATTAAAAAACGTTCAAACCGGCCGTGTTATTGATAAAACCTTCAACTCCGGAGTTAAGGTAGATGAAGTCCGTATCGAACGCCGTCCGTATCAATACCTTTATCTCGACGATATGGGGTACAACTTTATGAACAACGAAACATTCGAGCAAATTTCCATTCAGAAAGCATTGATCAATGGAGTTGACTTTTTGAAAGAAGGCGAAAATGTAGAAGTGGTAACACATGCCGAATCGGAAACCGTACTTTATGCCGATGTAGCGACTCATGTCGTTCTTGAGATTACCTATACCGAACCCGGCATTAAAGGCGATACTGCAACCAATACACTAAAACCCGCCACAGTTGAAACCGGAGCTACCGTTCGTGTTCCGCTTTTCATCGAAACCGGCGAAAAAATCAAAGTAGACACACGCGATGGTTCTTATGTTGAAAGAGCTAAATAAACGTCTGTTTCATAGTACAAAAAAGGATCGCTGGTCGATCCTTTTTTTTGTGGTATAATCAAAACGACCGTTCTTTAGCTGCACTACCAGCCAATATAATTTACTTTTTTTAACCATTTTTCTTTTTTTCTCTGTCAAAATTCCTTTTTCATGTATTATCTTTGCAATTACAGATAAAATATATAATCAAAAACCAATCACTTTATTAATTTTATTGTGCATGAAAAAGTCAAATGTATTCGTATCGTTAGCTCTCTGCGGAGCTATTTTGCTGTCGGGATGCGCCAGCATGAACAATGCCACTAAAGGCGGATTATTAGGTGGGGGTGCCGGTGCTGCACTTGGTGCCGGTGTTGGCGCATTGTTCGGAAAAGGAAAAGGTGCTGTCATCGGAGCTGCCGTAGGGACAGCCGTAGGTGCCACTACAGGAGTTATCATTGGCAAAAAAATGGACAAACAGAAAGCAGAGTTGGCAAGAATACAGGGGGCTCAGGTTGAATCGGTAAAAGATGCCAACAATCTGGAAGCCATCAAAG
>CAZFTY010000068.1:0-8292 GCA_964521835.1 uncultured Microbacter sp. | reverse complement strand
CCAACGAGAAAGATTCGCTGATCGCGTTTGTAAACTATAACAGCGACCGGTTTCAAGATAAAAGTAAAGCCGCTGGCGGTTGGTCGTTAGAGTGCATCGATAGCGATAATCTGGACGATTCGGATCAGAATTGGGTGGCTTCGTCCGATACGGCGGGTGGTACGCCCGGACGCAAAAATTCTTCGACGGCGACGGTAGCTGATGATTTAGTGCCGCAAATATCTGCCGCTTCGCTGATTGCACCCGACACCCTGTTGTTGCAGTTTAACAAACCGATGCTGTTGACCGATTTGTGGGATGTGTCGCACTTCCGGGCAGAAGGTTTGCCCGTAGTAAAATTAGTAAATGCTGATTTTCCGCAGGGACGGTGGGTGAAGTTGTTATTGTCCGGCTTGAAACCGGAAGGGGTCTATAACATGGTTGTGTCGGAGTTGCGGGATGTAAACGGAGGTTGGCTGAACGGAACCATTCCCTTTGGAATTCCAGATAGTTGCAAATGCAACTATATTGTTATCAATGAAATATTGGCTCACCCGAAAGAGGGTGGAGCCGCGTTTGTGGAGTTGTATAACCGGTCGCAGAAAATTATTGAACTTCGAAATTTGTTTTTGAATAGACGAAATCCCAGCGGAGAGCTCGATGATGCCTGCCCGATATCGGCGATGGGTGAGCAGTTGTTTCCCGGAGAGTATCTGGTGTTGACAACTTCGCAAAAAGGAGTATGCGGTTTTTATACCTGCAAAGGCAATGGCAAATGGATCGAAATGAGTAATTTTGTGACGCTTTCCGATGCAGAGGGCAATGTGTTGCTGATGAATCGGGCGGGAGCGGTGATCGATTCTGTCGGGTATGCTGAAAAGCGACATGAATTCACGATACAAAATCCTGCCGGAGTATCGTTTGAACGGGTAAGCCCCGATTGGGCGAGTGATGATCCGGATAACTGGCACTCATCCGCCTCCGATGCAGGATATGCGACTCCCGGCTATCAAAATTCTCAATTCAGAGAGATTGTGGATAGCAAAGCTTCAGCTACCTGTTTTTGGACAGATACCAAATCGTTTACTCCGGATAACGACGGAGTGGATGACGCATTGCCTATCCGGTACAAAATGCCGGAAAACGGTTACTCCGCGACGGTGACTGTGTTTGATGCCGTGGGGCGGCGTGTCAGACAGATTGTGAATAATGCCGTGTTGGGAGCCGAAGGCATACTGGAATGGGATGGAAGTTCCGATTCGGGAAAAATGGCTGAAGTCGGAGTATATGTCATCTATATTGATGCAGTACAGCCGCTCAAAGGCAAACGGTATCGGGCGAAGATTGCCTGCGTGGTCGCGATGAAATGATAAAAAAGAAAGATGAGAATAGTTGTTTTATCTGTATTGATTGTGCTGATGTGCGGCTGTGCATCCGTTGAAAAATATAATGCGCGGTTGAATACCCCTTGTAGCGTAAAGAAATTGCGATCGGATGTCGACTACACTCATCGTAAATTAGAGCGTTTGCATCCGTCACTTTACCGGTACATCAGCAAAGAGGAGCTCAACAGAAAGTTTGACAGCCTGAAGCTTGCCATTACATCTCCGATGACTGGCCGCGATTTCTTTTTTCGTCTTAGCCCGGTTGTGGCATCTGTCAGGCAGGGACATACGCGCCTCTTTCCGCCGACACGCCGGTTAACAAAAAAAGAGGAGGCAAAAGTTTACCGTTACGGCACATCTCCATTAGCAAACCTTCGTTTGGGCTGGTTTGATCGCCGTCTTTTTCTGACGGAGAAAATCGTGGCCGATTCCACATTGAAACCGGGGACTGAATTTTTATCTATCGACTCCATTACACCGCAACAGCTGTTTGCCAAATATACTCCGACTTTTGCTTCGGACGGTTTTAATACCACCTTTTACGACCGGGTTTTCAGTAAAAGATTTGCTTCTTATTTCTATTTTGAAAAAGGACTTCGGGATAGTTTATTATGCCGGGTAAGTTATCAGGGAATTCCCCGTTCGGTTTGGCTGAAAATGCCATCCGTCAAAAAGAAAAAGAAAGAAAAAGCCGTGTTGTCGGAACAGGCAAAGCGGGAGCAAAAAGCGTTGAAGCAAGCGAAGAAATTGCAGGGATACGATCCTGTCGCTAAAACATTCAGTAAAGAGTTACGCTTCGCAACGGAAGATAGCGCAGTTGCGATGCTCACTATCAGGGATTTTGTAAAGGGAAAATATCGCCGGTTTTATGCCGATACGTTTAGTAAGCTCGACTCGCAGAAGGCCAAAACCCTCATCATCGATCTGCGCGACAATACGGGAGGAAATCTTTCGGATATACAATGCCTTTATTCGTATCTGGCGAAACAGGACTTTCATTTTATCGAACCGGCTTTAATGACTTCCAAAACCAGTTTGTGGCACGATGCCTATTTCAACGTGCAATCGCCGGAACAATTTGCATTGCGGGTTCTGGGAACGCCCGGCTGGTTGGTATATAATTCGATTACAAGCCTGATTACACACAAGAAAGAGGACGGTCGTTACTATTTTTATTATCCTCCTATTTGGAAAAAACACCCGAGAACCGATCATTTTAGAGGCAAGGTTTATGTGCTTATAAACGGGTGTAGCTTCTCGGCATCTTCGGTTCTCTCGGCAAACCTGAAAGGGTCGGGACGGGCAGTATTTGTGGGTGAAGAGACCGGAGGTTCTTTTAATAGTTGCGTGGCGGGTCAGATGCCCTCGTTTATGCTACCCGGAAGCAAACTGAAACTCTCTTTCGGGTTGCTTGAGGTGACGACTCCCTATCGCTGTTCGCCCGATGGAAGAGGCGTTATGCCGGATACCCCGATCATTCCGACGCTTGACGACCGGTTAAAGGGTGTTGATCCCGAAATGCAATGGGTCTTGGACGAAGCAAATGGCAAACACTCCAAACCGGAATGAAGCCGGTTTTTCAGTAGTACGATTAAATATACAGAATGACTTTTACTGCAATAGATTTTGAAACGGCACATGCGCAGTTTCCCTGCGAAATAGGTCTCTGCCGGGTAGAAGAGGGTGAGATAACCGAAACGGTATCGCACTTGATTAAGCCGGCATGTTTCCCCTACATGAATCCATGGTGCCAAAAGGTGCACGGAATCTCGTCTTCCGAACTGCAGGCGGAGAATACCTTTGAGGAGATGTGGAGCGAACTGCATCCATGGTTGGAAGATACGGTCTTGGTTGCGCACAATGCGGCTTTCGACATGAATGTGTTGCGCTCTTCGTTGCGCCACTACGATCTGGCTACTCCTCACAGCGATTATCTCTGCTCTGTTTCGTTATCCAGAAAAATATGGAAAGGGCTGCCATCCTACAAACTGAACAGTTTATGTGACATGTTTGATATCCGGTTCCGGCACCACAGGGCAGGAGCAGATGCTGAAGCGTGCGCAAAACTTGTACTGAAGGCCGGAGAAGAGAAGGGTGTCTCTTCGTTGGAAGAGCTGCTGACTCAGACTGGAATAAAGCTAAAAAGTTTATGATTTGTTTGAAGGCCGGTAGTTACAAGGCGACATCGCGTCGCCTTGTAGCCTAAAAGTGAATAATTGAGAAAAATAATGAGATGCTATGCACCCTCATTAGCGTTTATATTTTTAATAGGCTGAAAAGAATATGCCGTTGTAATTTAGTAGAGCTATATCATGTTCTCCCGGCTCATCAGTCGAAGAGATATTTGCGGCACATAAACTGTAAAGACATGCTCTCTATCGGATAAAGCGCTGTTTTACTATTTGGTTAGTATAAAATTTGCAACAATCAGACATCCATCAAAACAGAGGCGGATGATGTGTCTACGTGTGTTGTGCATTATTTACCTGACAAAGGTAAAAAGAATAAGTAGATAAAAGACAGTGATTAGGCGGAATTTGAGAAGGATTTGAATTAATTAAGCTTGTTTGCTTATAAATATTTGCTTTGTATGCAAATATAGTGTCAATTTATAAGAAAAGCCGTTCTTTGTGTAAAGAACGGCTTTTCTTATCTCCATGTCGGTTCGATCAAATCATGTCGAAGCCGGTGTACGGAACCAATGCCTTGGGTATACGAATACCATCGGAGGTTTGGTTATTCTCGAGCAGAGCTGCTACAATACGCGGCAGAGCCAGCGCGCTACCGTTTAGCGTATGGCAGAGCTGTGTTTTTTTGTCATTCCCTTTGTAGCGACATTTCAAACGATTGGCCTGATAGTTTTCAAAGTTAGATACCGAGCTCACCTCTAACCAGCGCTTCTGTGCGGCAGAGAATACTTCAAAGTCGAACGTGATGGCAGAGGTAAAACTCATATCGCCACCGCAGAGACGGAGGATGCGCCAGGGCAATTCCAGTTTATCGACCAATGTTTGCACGTAGGCGACCATCTCTTTGAGCGATTCGTAAGAGTGTTCCGGAGTGTCGATACGCACGATTTCCACCTTGTCGAATTGATGCAAACGGTTGAGACCGCGTACATCCTTGCCATACGAACCGGCTTCACGACGGAAACAGGCCGAATAGGCGCAATTTTTGATTGGAAGTTCGCTCTCCTGCAAAATTACATCGCGATAAATATTGGTAACAGGAACTTCGGCCGTAGGTATCAGGTAAAGATCATCCAGATTGGCATGATACATCTGCCCCTCTTTGTCGGGTAGTTGCCCGGTACCGTAACCTGAAGCCTGATTCACCACGTAAGGCGGTTGTATTTCCAGATAACCGGCCTCGCGGGCATTGTCGAGGAAAAAGTTGATGAGGGCGCGCTGCAAGCGGGCACCCTTGCCCTTGTAGACCGGGAATCCGGCTCCGGTAATTTTTACACCCAGTTCAAAATCGATCAGATCGTATTTTTTAGCCAGCTCCCAGTGAGGAAGAGCATCTTCGGCCAATTCGGGTACTACGCCTCCCGTTTTTTCTACCACGTTATCTTCTGCTACGCGTCCTTCAGGCACCGATTCGTGGGGAAGATTCGGGATTGTCACCAAAATATCGACCAACTGTTTTTCGAGAGTATCTAATTCTGTCGATTGCGCTTTGATTGCCTCTTTCAGTTCAGCAGTTTTGGCTTTGGCTTCGGCCGCTTCGGCCTGCTTGCCCTGTTTAAATAGCTCTCCGATGGATTTCGAAAGACTGTTCATTTCAGCCGATTCGGCATCTAATGATGCCTGAACACTACGACGTTTTGCATCCAGTTCTACTACTTGCCCGATCAATTCGGTCCCATCGAAGTGTTTTTTTGCCAACCGGCGAATCACCTCGTCTTTGTTTTCGGTGATGAATTTTAGCGTTAACATGTTGTATATTTACGATTTACAATTTACAGTTGAAATGTTCTGTCTCTTTGTTACAGATGAAAACAAAGGTACGATTTATCCGGCATTTATTGAAATCCATTTTCGCCGCTTTTATGCCAATCCTCGCGCGAAAAGAGCGTACAAAAAAACCTCCCGCGTTCCACAGAACGGAGAGGTTTCCTGTTATTTTGAGATGCCTGAGCTTACGCCTCAGCAACCGGTTCTACCGATACGAACGATTTGTTGTCTTTCTTTTTGCGGAAAACAACTTTGCCTGTAACCAAAGCAAACAGTGTGTGGTCTTTGCCCAGACCTACATTTTCGCCGGGGTTGTGAACAGTGCCACGTTGACGAACGATGATGTTGCCTGCCTTAGCAAACTGGCCACCAAAAATCTTCACACCAAGTCGTTTACTTTCGGACTCGCGGCCGTTTTTCGAACTACCGACTCCTTTTTTATGTGCCATTATTGTTAAGTTTTAATGAGTTTACGCTACGATTTCTTTAATAAACAGTTCAGTAAAGTACTGACGGTGACCATTCATTTTCTGATAGTCATTTTTTCTTTTTTTCTTGAAGACAAGAACTTTGTCGCCTTTTACATGGCCTTTTACTTCGGCTACGACTTTAGCGCCTTCAACCACAGGAGCACCAACGGTAACAGCGCCCTCTTTGTCTACCAATAATACTTTTTCAAATTCGATCTGCGAGCCTGCTTCGGCTTCCTGCATACGATGGATAAACAGTTTCTGTCCGGCTTCCACCTTGAACTGCTGTCCCAAAATTTCAACAATTGCGTACATGTAATAAATTGTTTTTCAATTACATCCGGGAGGTGAGATGCGGCATCCCTGCAACAGCGCTACTTGATAAAGACCCCGTCGGAAAATCAGGATGCAAAAGTAATCATTTTTTTCTTTCAAACCAAAGAGTTGGATAATTTTTTATTGATACTTTCTTCTTTGATAATGAGGACTAAACATCGCCCGCTTTTCCTTTAATAAGTCGGGAAAAGTCGTTACCTTTGCAACTCCTTTGAAAACCCAAATTTATACTTGATTATGGCAATAGTAAAACCGTTTCGGGGCGTGCGTCCACCGAAAGAATTAGTGGAACAGGTAGCTTCGCGCCCTTACGATGTGTTGAATTCCGAAGAAGCCCGTGCCGAGGCAGGGGATAATCAAAAATCGCTTTATCATATTATCAAACCGGAGATTGATTTTCCGGCAGGTACCGACGAACACGACGAAAAAGTGTATGCCAAAGCCGTCGAAAATTTCAATAAGTTTCAGAAAGAGGGTTGGTTGGTGCAGGACGATAAGGATCGTTACTACGTGTATGCACAAACCATGAACGGCCGTACGCAATACGGACTTTGCGTGGCAGCTGCCGTCGAAGATTATATGAAAGGCAATATCAAAAAGCATGAGCTTACCCGTCGTGACAAGGAAGAAGACCGCATGAAACACGTTCGCGTGAACAATGCCAACATCGAACCGGTATTTTTTGCCTATCCGCATCAGGACGAATTGGATGCCATTGTCAGCAACGTTACGAAAGGTGCTCCCGAGTATGACTTTGTTGCTCCCGATGGTTTCGGTCACCACTTTTGGGTGATTAACGACGATGCGACCATCAAACGTATCACCGAAATTTTTGCTGGAATTCCGTCTATGTATATTGCCGACGGCCATCACCGTAGTGCTGCCGCCGCCTTAGTTGGCGACGAAAAACGCAAACAAAACCCCAGTCACAAGGGTAATGAAGAGTATAATTACTTTTTAGCCGTGTGCTTTCCTGACAATCAGCTTAATATAATCGACTACAATCGTGTGGTGAAAGATCTGAACGGTCTGACCAACGAGCAATTTATTGCTGCCCTCGAAAAAAACTTCACGGTAGAAGAGAAAGGTGCCGACATTTACAAACCGTCGGCTTTGCACAACTTCGCTCTGTACCTTTCGGGCAAATGGTATTCGTTGACAGCCAAAGCAGGCACTTACAACGATAACGATCCAATCGGAGTGCTGGATGTAACCATCTCGTCGAATTTGATTTTAGACGAAATTCTGGGCATCAAAGACCTCCGCTCCGATAAACGTATCGATTTTGTAGGTGGTATCCGTGGTCTGGGCGAATTGAAACGCCGGGTGGACAACGGTGAGATGAAAGTCGCTTTGGCGCTTTATCCTGTTTCGATGAAACAACTGATCGACATTGCCGACAGCGGAAATATCATGCCTCCGAAAACGACCTGGTTTGAGCCGAAACTGCGTTCGGGATTGGTAATTCACAAATTAGACTAAGATTCGAGTGCGGACATAAAAAAGAGACTATTCTAACTTAAAAACAGAATCGTCTCTTTTTCTTGCTGGAACGTCAAAGAAATTCCTGCAATGTCATATTTATTTTTCTCCCGAAGCGAGCATACTTCTGATTTCAGGGATACAGCGTCCGCAAATAGTGCCGGCCCCAAGAGTATCCTGAATTTCGGCTACGGTCGCATAGCCGCACACACTGATAGCATCGGCTATCTCTTTCTTTGAGACGTTATAACATCTACATACTTGTGCGTCGTCCATAAAAACACAGATTATTTGCTTTCGAGAAATTCCACACTTCCCGATATAGCGATGTCGGTTCCGACAAAAGTTGCCGCAAATTTGGGCCCGACGCCGTAGTCCATGCGGTTGAGCTTACCTTTGAGCAAAAAGCCTGAAGTCTCTTTTTTACTCATCGGGTTGGAAACCGTACCTTTATAAATCACATCCAGCACTATCGGCTTGGTAACGCCGTGCATGGTAAGATTCCCTGCCAGTTTGTAATTATTTCCTTTGACTTTTCTGATCGACGTGCTTTTGAAAGTCATGGTTGGATAGGTTGCCGCATCAAAGAAATCCGCGGTCTTGAGGTGGTTGTCACGGGCTGTCACATTGGTGCTTATACTCGCAATCTGAACGGTAACGTCAACCTTAGCATCGCTATGATCG
>CAZFTY010000067.1:0-8299 GCA_964521835.1 uncultured Microbacter sp. | reverse complement strand
ACGCTAATCTTAGCGTTTCCCGGATCAGTAGTTGGTAGTTCCGCTAGAGCGGGGTAGGCCCAATGGATTATCGGATCCATCAAAATTACGGGGCTTCGATTGGCAGATGGTCGTTTTTCGCAATGAAGCTATTTCTCAAAACCATTCACTTAACATACGAGGCGGATCCGAAAATACACAGGTATATGTTTCCGGATCATATATGGATCTGAAAGATATAGCTTTGCAGTCATATCGTAAGAGATATACACTCCGCATGAATCTCGACCAGAAATTAGGAAAGAGAATTAGTATGGGCGGTAGTGTATTTTTTAATTATCTTGATTATGATGGAGGAAAAGGTATAGCTACCTGGGAATCTCCGTTGGGAACCCCGTATAATTCGCCCAATGGTGATGTGACACAACCCGGTGATCCCGCTTCTGGCCTTATATTGCATCCCTGCGGCGAACCTCTGCAGTATAACCCTTTTTACGATCTGACAGGAGTGACAAATCAAAATCATATTAATAATATAAACATCACTTATTACATGACTGTTAACCTGATGAAAGGTCTTTCATACAGGGCAAATCTCGGTGCAAACTTGGGACTTACTCAGAATAATTTTTTCAAGAGTCATTACTCCGCAGCAACAGGTTTTGGAGATCCCCAGGCAGAAAAGAAAGAACAGATAGCCAGAGGATGGACATTTGAAAACATTCTATCTTACAATACAAAAATAGATCAACATTCTATTGGTGTTACCCTTGTTCAAACAAACGAAAAATCTATCTGGGAACAAACCCAAGCAACCGCAAGTAAAGTTCCTATCGAATCGCAACTTTGGAATTCGCTTGGTTCTGCAACCACCCAATCGGTTAACTCAGATTATTCACAATGGCAGTTGCAGTCTTGGTTGGGTAGATTAAATTATTCATTCAAAGATAGGTATCTTGTAACGGCATCCATGAGATACGATGGATCTTCGCGTTTGGCAGAAGGTCAGAAGTGGGTTGCCTTTCCCTCTGTAGCTTTAGCATGGCGTTTGTCAGAAGAAAGCTTCATTAAAAATATTAAGGCTATTGATAATCTCAAGTTGCGCCTAGGTTACGGTGTTACGGGTAATGCGGCTGTTAATCCGTATAGTACGATCGGTCAAATTACCTCTAGCCGTTATAATTGGGACAAAACAACCGGTGCGATGGGTTATGCTCCGAGTTCTATGTCAAACCTTGATTTGTCCTGGGAAAAGACGGTTCAATATAATGCAGGTCTTGATTACGGAGTCTTAGGCGGACGTATTACAGGTACTATCGATTTTTATCTGCAAAAAACATCCGATTTGTTGATGTCCCGTCAGCTTCCGATTGTTTCCGGTTTTTCCAGCATAACCTCTAACATCGGTGAAACTCAAAACAAAGGGGTTGAAATCGGTTTGACAACGCAAAATATCCAGATGAAGAAATTCAATTGGACTACTACAATTACATTTGCGGCCAATAAAGAAGAGATAACGAAATTGGCATCCGGGCTTACAAACGACTATTCGAATAAATGGTTTGTAGGTCATCCGATCGATACGTATTACGATTATGTTGCGGCTACACGGGTATGGGGATATTCTAAAGAAGATATGGCTGAAATGGCAAAATTCAATGCCAATGGATCTAACTACAAACCAGGAGATTTGCGTTTGCTGGATTTGGACGGTAACTATAAAATAACGGATGCAGACCGTAAAATTATAGGTTCCAGAGTGCCGGACTGGACCGCCAGTATGGCCAATACCTTTACATATGGTCCATTCGACTTATATGTCTTTATGAATACAGCTATAGGACAAACCATCTGGTGGGATCCGGGTATTGGTATCTCTGGTCGTTATAATCAGGTTGCGGCAGATTACTGGACTCCGACTCACACAGATACAAAATGGTTGGCTCCGCACTCCGGAGTTGAAATGCCATCGAATATCACTGCGATGCAATACTGGAAAGGTGATTATTTAAAAATTAATGATATTACATTAGGATATACATTGGCAAACAATGCCTTTATAAAGAAAGCCGGCGTTAGCAAAATTCGCGTGTATGTTAAAATCCAGAATCCGTTCTTGTTTACAAGCTTCCCAGGAGTTGATCCGGAAGGTGCAATCGCACAACAAAGAACTTCGTGGAATAATAGTTTGAATGCTTATGGCGATCCGAGTTATTCTATGAAAACCTATCTATTTGGATTGAATGTGACATTTTAATCTTTAAAAATTACAGAAATGAAAATATTTAAAAACATATTACTTATAGTATTGGTATTGTCTGGTATATCATGTAGTGATTTTCTGCAAGAGAAAGGTTACAAAACGGATTATACTTTTTATAATACTGCAGATGGATTAAATGCATTGGTAATTGCATGTTATCAAAATACGCGATATGCGGCAAGTTACGAGAATCAATATATTATGGAAGATATGGGAACCGACCTTTACATGCTTGGTGGCGACGGTGGAGCGCGCGATGCATTCGGTCAATATCTTTCATCGGCTATGACTCCGCAAAATGGCTCTGTATCTGGTTTGTGGAATAATAATTATCAGGCTATCTATGCGTGTAACCTCGGGCTACAATATATAGATAAGAATACAGATATGGCTGCTGCCACAAAAAGTGTTCGTAAAGGAGAGCTGTTGTTTTTGAGATCCTATTATTATTATCAGCTTGCTATTCAATTCGGAGATATTCCATTGACTCTGGAGGCTGCTTCCGTTCCCAAAACAGACTACTACCGCGTTCCCCAAAAACAAATCTGGGCACAAATTATTGCCGATGCCCGTAAAGCCTGGGATCTGCTTCAATGGGCTGATGCAAGTGTTAAAGTTACCGGAGATTATGGTCGCGTAGGTAAAGGGGCTGTTGGACATTTATTGGCACAATCGTATATGTTCCGTTATAGTGATACATATACAAAAAATCAGTCCGATGCAAAAATGAATGAAGACCGTGGAGGTAAGACCTCGGATCTTGATTCTGTGATCTATTATGCAAGCCGTGTATGTAATTTCGATCAGGGTGCCGGTAGCGGGAGCAACCATGCTTTAGCTGCAGATTACGCAACACTTTGGGGTTGGGATTCTAAAAAAGGGTTGACAGCCGAATATGCAGGTTCGGAAATCTTATTCTCTATCAATTATTCTACAACGTATTTCTATAATAATGCTCCGGCAACAGATGTTAATACAGGTGGTAACTGGTTACATTTACTTTATAACGGTCAGTTCGAAAACTATCCATTGACGACCAAATTGGAAAATGGAACCAGTACTTCGTGGGGTAATAATGTCGGTTTGGTGCGTGATATGCTTACCGGACGTCCATGGAGGCGTATTGCTCCTACTCCCTATTACTATTCGGACAATGGACTTTATGCTGCCAAAAATTATGAATCGGGAAAACCGGGTAAATTAATCGATTCGCGTCTTTACAAATCTCACAACTGGTTCTATTTCTGTAACAGCAGTACGGTAGATACTAAATGGGCTACCTTTACGAACCCTGCCGGAACATTTGATCCTGCCAGTAAGGGATATACTGTAGGTACGAACAGATATAATGTTGGAGATACGGCTATTGTATTGTCATTGGAAGATGTTTCAAAACGTCCAGGGCCGGGAACTGCGAAAGAAAAACTTGCACTGGCTCGTGCTCAGGAAAAATATTGGTATGTTCCGATGCAATCTATCACAGTGCCATTAACCAGAGGTGCCGTTGCGTGATATGATGTTACAACCAACCAATTCCCATCGTCTGCCAAATATCTTGATAGTCGTCGTGCTGCACAAAACGATCAAGGTGGTTTCAGAAGCTTCTACCGGATGCGTTTGGCTGAAACGTATATTTTGCTTTCTGAGGCTTATGCCCGTAAAGCTTTTACAGGCGGAGGAAGTCAATATTATCAATTGGCAGCAGATGCTCTGAATAAAGTTCGCTTGCGTGCCGCATATAAATCTACAGAATCAAAATATCCTCAGTATTGGAAATATGATGGAGGTTCGTATGCCGATAAGAATGCATCGACAGAGAATGATATGAAGGTATCGGCAGCCTTTATTCAGGCGCAGGCCGCAAATAATACCAACCTTACAGATTTCTATCTTGACGAATATGGTCATGAAACAGCAGGTGAACTAAACCGGTTTGACTTGTTGGTACGTTTTGGGGCTGATTATTGGTATAAAAGAGTTAAAGCAGATAACTACTGGACCAGTAACGATAATGGACAAAGTAGTGGCAATATACACTTATATCATCGTTTCCGTCCGATACCTCAGTCGCATATAGACAATATTCACCCAAGTGATCCGAACCCACAAAACTATGGTTATTAATCCATCCAGATAACCTTCATAAAGAGGCTATCCTTATTGGATAGCCTCTTTTTTATTCTTGTTTTTTAGTTTGCAATAAAGATGTAAATCAAAAAAAACAATTTTAATCTACATTGTGATTGTGCCCCTATTGTCAGTATAAATATTATTGTTAAATTTGTCCATAATGTTGATTATGCGATTATTAGATGTATCCGAAGATGTGGGTTGTTATGCAAAAAATCACATTTTGTCAATTATGGCGATTATGAGTGAAACCGAAAAAAACAATATGCCCGTATCAATTTTCATAGTGGGAGATTCAATTACTGCTTGATACTGTCCTTATAGAATATTCCAAATTATACAAGAACATTCTGCCCATTTTTGTTGGGCTTTGATATATATAATTTCAAAATCATTTTCTAATTCTCAAAAATCCATGAATTCTACTTCACAAAAAGTATCCGTTCTCGAAAAAGTCGGATACAGTCTCGGAGATTTGGCTGCCAATCTGGTCTTCCAAACGCTCATTACTTATTTGGCATATTTCTATACGGACATTTACGGACTGAAAAACACGGATGCTTCAATCATCATGCTTGCTGTTGGCTTAGTCGCAGCATTTGTATTTAATCCGATCATCGGTGCTTTAGCCGACAGAACAAAGTCCAGATGGGGAAAATTCAGACCCTGGATTTTGTACACAGCCATTCCTCTGGGTGTAGTAGCATTTCTGGCCTTTACAACGCCTAATTTCTCCTACAAAGGGAAATTGATTTACGCGGCCATTACGTACACGTTTTTATTGTTGCTTTATGCATCGAGCAACTTGCCCTATTCGGCATTGAGCGGTGTGTTGACCGGCGATATGAGCGAACGGAACAGTATCTCTTCTTACCGGTTTATCGCGGTAATGTTTGCTCAGTTCTTTGTTCAGGTATTTATGTTACCTATTATCGAATATGCCGGTCACGGAGATAAGGCAGTCGGAATTGAAGCTGTAATGGGTTGGTTGGCTATTGCGGGGTCTGTTATGCTACTTATAACATTCTTTACCACCCGCGAACGTATTATTCCTACTGAAGAACAAAAATCAACACTCAAGGAAGATCTCTCCGACCTTTCGAAAAACAAACCGTGGCTAATCATGCTCTCGTTGACTATTTTGATTTTTGTTACGTTGGCCATGAAAGGCGGATCTTATGTCTATTATTTTAATAACTACGTAGATAAAACCGCGCTCATTAATTTTATCGATCCAATTATTGCATTTTTGGGTCACCTGGGAATTAATATTTCGGGATCCGATCCTGTTGCTACCGGTTTCGGACTCTTCAACGGTGGTGGTATCGTATTCCAAATGATTGGTATCGGACTGTCGAAAAAACTGGCGGACAAATACGGTAAACGTGATGTTTATCGATCAGGGTTGTTTATTTCCACCATCTTTATTCTGATTTTTTACTTCTTTCCTCCCACCAGTGTCGGTTTAATGTTCGGTTCGCAAATTTTGCATGGATTCTTCTATGGAATTACCGTTCCGGTTCTTTGGGCGATGATTGCCGATGTGGCCGATTTTTCCGAATGGAAAACAAACCGTAGAGCAACTGCAATTATATTTTCGGCAATGATGGTCGGTCTTAAAGCCGGACTCTCCATTGGCGGCGCTTTGGTTACCTGGATTTTGCACTTGTATGGGTATATTCCTAAGGAAAGTGGTATTGACGGACAGGCAATTATTCAACCGGAGTCGGTGGCTACCGGTGCCAGAATGCTTGTAAGCGTCTTCCCATCTATTCCGTTCCTTTTAGGTTGTGGATTACTCTTCTTCTATTTTATTGATAAGAAAATGGAGGTAAATATCGAATCCGATCTGAAAGCCCGCCGGGCAAATCAGAAGTAATTTGAATTGCTATGTATGTAGTACAAACAATTCTATCCAATAACCTAAAAAACTATTAACAATGAAAATCAAACCTATTTTTGCTATTATAGCGATGGCTTTTTTGGCTTCGTTGCAGGTCTCGGCCCGGGAAACCCTGGCAGAAGCTACGAAAGGTAAGTTCCTGTTTGGGCTTGCTGTAAATGCGCAGCAGGTCAATGGCGTAAATCCGATTGAAAGTAATCTGATTGCTCATGAATTCAGTGCCATTGTCGCTGAAAATTGCATGAAACCGCAGCCCACTCATCCGCAGGAGGATAAATTCGTTTGGGATGATGCCGACAAATTTGTCGCCTTTGGCGAAAAAAACAAACAGACGGTAACTGGCCACTGCCTTATCTGGCATTCGCAAATCGGCAGATGGATGTTTGTAAACGATAGCGGCAAGGATGTTTCACCTGCCGTGTTGAAAGAACGGATGCGTCAGCATATTTATGCTGTGGTAGGACGTTATAAAGGCCGTATCAAAGGGTGGGATGTCGTAAACGAAGCTTTTGAAGACGACGGTACCTACCGCAAGAGCAAATTTTACCAGATTCTGGGTAAAGATTTTATCAAATATGCATTTCAGTTTGCTCATGAAGCCGACCCCAATGCCGAACTATATTATAACGATTATAATGTAGAAACTCCTGCCAAGTGTGATGCTATTGTTCAGTTGGTAAAAGAGTTGAAAGCTGCCGGTTGTCGCATCGACGCAGTGGGTTCGCAATCGCATATGCACATGGCCAATCCGACTCTTGCAGCTACGGAAACAAGCTTTAAAAAACTGAAAGCTGCCGGAGTTCACATTCTGATTACCGAGTGGGATGTCTCTATTCTTCCCAGTCCGTATGATGGCGCGAATGTTTCGGCAAGTTTCAAATATTCCAAAGAGATGGATCCCTACCGTGACGGAGTTCCCGCTGATGTTCAGCAAAAATGGAACAAACGCGTATTGGATATGTTCGGCCTGTTTCTCAAATACAGCGATGTAGTTGATCGTGTTACCGTATGGGGTTTGAATGATGCCGGAACATGGCTGAACGGCTTCCCGATCCGCGGCAGAAAAGATTATCCGTTACTCTTCGATCGTAACAATCAGCGTAAGAGTGTAGTGGATGAGATGATTAAAATGGCGAAAAAAACCAAAGTAAACCAATAAAATGAATATGTTGCTTTACAACCGTTATGGGTTGTGAAGCAACATGAAGTTACATCAGACAGTTAAAAACAAATTATTTACTGATGAAGAAAGCAAAATATTTAGTAGAAAATGATTTTATGGCCGATCCGGCCGTTCACGTCTTCGACGGCAAATTGTATATCTATCCTTCTCATGATCGTGAATCCGGCATTCCGGAAAACGATAACGGTGATCACTTCGATATGAACGATTATCATGTTTTTTCAACCTCTGATATTGAAAACGAACCGTTAACCGATCATGGCGTTGTGCTTAAAGTAAGCGATATTTCATGGGCAGGACGTCAGTTATGGGATTGCGATGTAGCCTTCAAAGATGGTAAATATTATATGTACTATCCGTTGAAAGACCAAACCGATATTTTCCGTCTTGGCGTGGCTATTTCCGAAAACCCGGCAGGTCCGTTTGTACCTCAGCCCGATCCTATTCGTGGCAGTTACAGTATCGATCCGGCGGTGTTCAAAGATGACGACGGCACTTACTACATGTACTTCGGTGGCTTGTGGGGTGGTCAGTTGCAACGTTACAAAGATAACAAGGCTCTCGAAAGCGCTCATTTGCCCGAAGGAGAAGAGTTGGCTTTGCCATCGAGAGTAGTTCGTTTGTCGGACGACATGCTTGGTTTTGCCGAAGAACCAAAACCTGTAACGATTCTGAATCAGGATGGTACACCCATGAAAGCAGGACAAACAGAGAGTCGCTTCTTTGAAGCTTCGTGGATGCATAAGTACAACGGCAAATACTATTTTTCATATTCTACCGGCGATACGCATTTGTTGTGTTATGCTATCGGTGATAATCCTTACGGACCGTTTACGTATCA
>CAZFTY010000066.1:0-8321 GCA_964521835.1 uncultured Microbacter sp. | reverse complement strand
TAAAAGCCGAACGTTTCTGGATGAATACATGAAAATATTACAGGATTTCGGAATAAAATACGATGAACGATATATTTTTGCTTCCGTCCTTGATTAAAGTTGCATTCCTAACGGAATGCCAACAAATAATGACGTATATGACATTTGCTACCGAACGTTCATTCCTAACGGAATGATGGATTCTCAACATAAAATAACAATACTAAATTTTCACTCTATGAAACGTTATATAAAAACTTCAATGATACTGGTTGCTCTTATGGTTGTAACAATAATTCACGCGCAATCCGCAAAACCGGTTTATCAGTTTACGGTAACCGACCTGTATGGTAAAACCTTCGATTTTGCTTCGCTCAAAGGAAAGAAAGTGATGATTGTAAACACTGCCTCCAAATGCGGATTTACACCGCAATATAAACTTTTGGAGGCTTTGTATGAGAAATATAAAGATCAGAATTTTGTAATCGTAGGCTTTCCGGCCAACAATTTTGCAGGACAGGAACCGGGCAGTAACAGCGAAATTGCTGAGTTTTGCCAACAAAACTACGGGGTTACATTTCCGATGATGGAAAAAATATCGGTGAAGGGTAACGATCAGCATCCGGTTTACAAATACCTGACGACAAAGGCAGAGAACGGTGTGCAGGATTCGGAAGTGCAATGGAACTTTCAGAAATACCTGATTGATGCCAACGGGTACGTTGTGAAAGTAATTTCGCCAAAAACATTGCCCGATAGCCCGGAGATTATTAGTTGGATAGAACAACCCTGAACAAGTTAATGGTATCAGATAAGATAGAACGCGAAGCAGAGACGCTTCGTACAATGATCGGCATTTATTGCAAGCAAAAGCACAAACAATCTGAACTTTGCGATGAGTGCCGGTCATTGCTGGCTTATGCGGAGCACCGGCTGTCGAAGTGCCCTTTTGCTCCCGACAAGCCCTTTTGCAAGAACTGTACGATTCATTGTTATAAGCCACAAGCGAGAGAGGAAATTCGTCGTGTGATGCGTTTTGCCGGTCCGCGAATGATTTTTCACTATCCATGGTTGACGATCAAACATGTTCTGAAAATCGGTTAAGTATTATTATACGCTTATGTTTTTATAGAAATGCCAGATAAAACACTGATTTTATTGACAGAGAGTTTTCCGTTCGGTACAAAGGAAACTTTTCTGGAATCCGAAATGAATTTTTTAGCCGATCGGTTTTCCACTATTCATATTTTTCCCCTGCATGGAACTGAACCGTGCCGTCCTCAGGCCAGTCATGTGACTGTGCATGAGCCTTTTTTGCCATTCCATATCAAAGATCAACGGAAATTACTCCCCGCCGGGTTGCTTAATTGGAGCCCTCTTGTCTTCATGTTCAGAGAGTTTTTTCTCAAATCGGTTTATAAACATCCGAAGCAGATGCGTGTATGGCTTGCCGCTTTGTTGGTTTTCAGAGCCGCTTTCGCCAATAAAGAGAGACTTTCCGAACTCAGCTCTTTGGTGAACGATGAGTCTGTTTTATACTCCTATTGGGGCGATAAGCTTGCGGTTTTTATTCCGTTTTTACGAAAAATAAGCCCGGGTTTTACCAGCGTAGTGCGCTTTCATGGCACAGATCTGTATGAGGAAAGAAAAGCCGGTTATATTCCTTTTCGTTCGGTTCTTTTTCCTGCCATCGATCATTTTGTCTTTATTTCCGAGGATGGAAAGAGATACCTGACCCGAAAATATTTGCAGTGGGTGCACAATCAGCATCTGTTCCGTTTAGGAGTCCCCGATCAGGGTCTCAATCCGCAAGGTAAGCCGGATGTTTTACATCTGGTTAGTTGTTCGTATATGGTTCCCGTCAAGCGGATTCCTTTGCTAATTGAGGCTTTGATGTTAATTGATATGCCGGTTAAATGGACACATATCGGTAGTGGATGCCAGTGGGAAGAGGTCGATCGGTTGGTGAAAAAATTACCGCAAAACGTAGAAGCGGAATTGATGGGCGCTTTGAAAAATAGCGAAGTCATTGAATACTATCGGCAGACACCTATCGATATCTTTATGAATGTCAGTGAAAGCGAAGGAGTTCCGGTCTCGATTATGGAAGCTCTCTCTTTTGGTATTCCGGTAATCGCAACCAATGCCGGAGGTACCGGCGAAATTGTGGATGAAGCTGTAGGTACACTATTACCTGTGGCGATCACTGCCGATGAACTTGCCCCGGCAATTAAAGATTTCAGTTGGTTAGCTGATAAGGAAATATTGCGCCACAATGCCCGTAAACGGTGGATGGAGCGATGTGATGCATCTGCAAATTATAACCGGTTTGCAGACTTTCTGTCGGAACTTTAATCAGCTTTCGATTAAAGATGTCCAGCGGGCCATCACTGCATCTTCTGAAAAACGGTCGACGGATGCTTTTGCCTTTTCACCCATTTCTTGTAATAGAGCCGGATTGTTCATTAATTTTCGCAGCGCTTCTCTCATTGCTTCTTCATTGCCATCCGGAATCAGGAATCCTGTCTCTCCCTGTTGAATGATGTCACTGGGTCCTGTCGTTATATCGAATGCCACGCATGGTACGCCGAAACTCATTGCTTCTACCAATACCATAGGGAACCCTTCCATAAAGGATGACATTGCACAAATAGAGGCCGAAGCATATTGTTCTTCAATATGGTTGGATGGTGGAATTATTTTAATATGATGTTGTGCTCCGGCCGCATGAATCAATGTCTCCAGATTTGCTTTTTCGTCTCCGGATCCGATAATGACAAGTTCCCAATCGGGGAAATCAGGAGTCAAAGGAAGATAAGAGCGAACCAAACGATCGAAAGCCTTGTTCTTATTGAGATGTCCTACCGCAATGATTTTTTTGCTTCGTTTTTGGTCTGTCGGGCATGTCATTGGAATCAACATGTTCGGAATTACCTGAATATTCGGCAAAAGACGGCTCCACTTTTCTTTTTCTTTTGCTGTCAAAATAATATTGTAGTTTGCTCCGAATAAATTGATCCGTTTTCTGAAAGAGAACGAATAATAAGAGTAACAGCTATGGAAAAAGGTACATGTTGTGACGTTGTTCAGACGAAAAAAAAGAGGAGGAATAACCAATTCGTTTTTTACAACAAACGTAATGTTGTGTTTTCTGATCAATTTACGCAGTGATGGCAAAATCATCACTTTAGCGTAAAGAGCCTGAAAAAAAGAGCTTGTTCGCGTGTCGGGTGCCGGTAGATATTCTTTCTCAACCCGCGAGTCAAGTGTATAAGATGTATTTGAGGTACGATCTGGCGATACGGCTAAAATGACAACACGATAGTTTCGTTGTACCAGAACGTTGGCCATATTGACGACAACGCGTTCCACACCTCCGGCTCCCTGCCAGTAATTCAGTGTAAGAAGGATTGTTTTCATTATCGGAATTTTACGTGTGTTAGAAATTAATATGAAAGCAAAGTCTCAATAGTTTTGCAACTGTAAGAGCCACATCGGCCGTTATAAAGCGACAAGCAAAGATCTGTTTCAACAGGTACCTTTGCCATGAAGAGAACGGAAGTATCTTCTCAATCTTACTATTTGTGTCCGATCGATAAAGTGTTGCATATTTTCGTCGTAACGATGCCGTAGTGTGTAATAAGAGAGCACCCCGCTCCATTTGTTTTGCATTTGCTAAAAAATCATGAAAATTAGAACCATCACTTCGGGAGTCGAAAAAAGTCTGCAAATGAATGAATAACTTTTCAATCGATTGAAAATGCAGTTCGCCTTTGTGCCCTGAACTGTACGAATTGCCATTTAGCTGATTGTAATAGTAAATCGGCTGATGAATTATGGTAAGGTTGTGGGCAAAATAAAAAAGCCGCACGGTGGTAAAATAATCTTCGCCATAATTTATGCCGTCTATCATCCATATCCGATTGTCGCTCCACAAATCATGTCTTGAAAGGGTTCCCCACAGCGCAGCTCTGGTTTGGCGTAAGGCAAGTGCTTCTATATATTGATGTGGCTGGGTTGGAAAGTCACGCCTTACCGTTTTAATATCCTCTTCGCCACGATACGCATAATAACAATCGGTTGTGATAATATCAGCCTCTTCGGTTGCCGCTTTTTCATAAAGCAGTTCAACGGCGTTTGGCACTAAAAAATCATCACTGTCCACCCACATCAGGTATTCGCCTGTTGCCTCATGCAGCAGCGTATTGCGGGTAGCGCCAATTCCTTTGTTCGTCGCATGCTGAATGATTCGTACGCGATCTTTTCGTTGTGGATAGGCTACAATCACATTTTCAAGCAGGTCGATGCTATTATCCAGACTGGCATCATTGACAAAAATGAATTCGAGAGATTCGAATGTTTGCCGGAACAACGAATGCGCACAACGTTCAATGTAGGGCGCTACGTTGTAAACAGGGACTAAGATCGAAACCTTGGGTGTCATTATCGTTAAAGTTAAAGGCGAAGCCATGTTTTTGGCACAACCTGACTGTCATCTAATTCGGGATTTGCAAACCAGATCTTAGGCGCAATGACTATCTTTCCCGGATTTGTATTTAACCAGGCACCCCACCAGCTAAATGAACTGTTTGCGATAATCTGATGCCGGCAATTGCACATTAAGATAAGATCCTGAAAGTCTTCAAAGCCGTTGACGAATTGCATGTTGTCGAATTCTTTGAAATTTGATCGACACCACTCCAGATCATCTGAAAATAGATAAAACTGCGGGTCTTTGATCTGCTCCTGCATACTGCGTATCGATGTTTTATAATACTCCATAGAGCAACATCCAAAATCGCGGTTAACAGCAGTATTATGGACATAATCTCCCCGACGGATGTGAACGGCAACCGAGTTCACAGATTGTATTTCTTTTACTACCGAACGAAAGGGCGCTGTAACAAACTCGTCGCGCAAATTAATTTCGTTTAATAATGCTGTACGAACATCAGGAAAATAATTTTCACTCTGCCAGTAACCGTCCAGAATCGCATCTCCTTTGATTTTTAATAAGGACGGGAAAAATCCAAATGTTGTTTCTCTGAAATAATTCCAGTGGAAGAGATCTAATCCCATTTTATACAACCGACGTTTAATCGGTCGCATGAACGAAACACCCAGAATGCGATCTTCATCAGTGGGAGAGACTAACGTTTCGTTTATTCGGTATCTGTTTAGTTTGTAATTTCGCGGAGCATCTGCCTGATTTCGTTTTGTATAGTATGATATATCCAGTTTTAAAGCTGCATGTTGCGTGTGTGCCAACTGCTTTCCAATGGCATATTGAAAAAGCTGATTGCCAAGACCTCCACTTATTTTGGTGATTATCATAGTTATTTTCGGAATAAAATTATTTTCTGCGTAACTCAAAAATACCGCACCCATAATGACATCCGAAGTTGTTTTTAATATTTTCCGGAGTTAACAGAGCGGTTTCATTGAGGGCTCCCGAGTCGTCGACATAAGCAAAAGAGCAAAGGTCAAAATCTTTGTGTAAAATATTAAGTAAATATTCAACCGAAAACACACGATGTGCATTAAAGTTAATGCGCTGCGGGCCAATAGGGACAGAAAAATAAAATTTGCCCTGAGGTTTTACTATTTTCGCAATATTCTCGATAGCTTTTAAATGTCCGTTGTAATCAATCGGATCTCCGTAGCGCCCAAGTCCAAAGTGTTCAATAGAGTGCAGTGCCGATAGAGAATCGCAATAGCCGATCAGGTCAGGAGGTAGTTGCATCAAGTCGGCAACCTTAAACGTTATGTTTTTTACTTTGCTCAATTGTTCGCGAATATCAAACACCTCTACTTCGCGGAAAACAGCCAAATGAGAAACAAAACCGTCTGTGCGTGAACCGATATCTACATGACGTTGAGGTTGGGCCTCAAATATTTTTTTTGCCACATAAAGATCCTGGTGAAAATAGTGGCCGGACATAACTCCTGATTCTGAATAGCGATCGTCAAAAATAGGTTTGTTTGCACCAAAAGGAAATTGAGTATCTCCTCTTTTTTGTGATTTTAGCGTAATATAGTCTTTTTTGTAATATGAATAACCTCTAATTGTGTTACGAAATTTGGCTATATCAAATCCTAGGAGATTTAGATACGCTAAGCATTTAATCTTTATCGATGACATAATATATAAATCTTTTTATGAATGAATATTTTTTTTGAAAGTACGTAAAACAGTCCAATAATCAGAGACAGTAATGTTCAGTTCCCTGATTACTGTAAATGGCCATTTCCAGTTTTGATAGGCTGTTTGTGCAATTCCGGGAGCAAGAATCATACCCCAGGTTCTGAGTGATGTGAATTTGAACAACAAAAATAACAAAATCAGGGTAATAATTCCTGCCATTAAAAATGATTTTACAAACGGCACTTCATTTTTAGTTAACAATGATGACATTGAAAAGCTATTGTTTACGTCCATTAGAGTAAACAATAAAAACAGTGCAATAGCGCTCTGAGTAAGCAAGTGTGTTCTGCTATGGATAAAAGTAAGAAGTGGTTCTCCGAGAAGTATAAGTCCCAATCCGCCGCAGACAAAAACAAATAACAACCAGATTTTGCTTTTAATATACAGGCGCTTCATTCCATCTGTATCACCTTTTATTCTGCAATGTGTTATTTTTGGATAATATGTTGAAAACCAAAGGCCTCCTATGGCGCCCAGTAGGTCGATCATTTGTTTTGTAATCCCGTAAGATCCGACATCCGATAGCGTCAGGTAGAAAGGCGAAATTAGCATTACTACCTTTGTAATCAGGAATCCACCCAAAGTAGTAAGACCTATTTTTAATGCATTAGGAGTCATTATATGCATTATTTCTTTCACAGGACGGATGTTGGCATTCTGAAATTGATTGATAATATTTTGGTCGTAAAAGCTTAAATATGATAAAGTGCGTGCGACTATGATGCTCGCCAACAGACCTACGACCATCGAAATCAATCCAAGATCGGACAACAGACAGATTACAATCACTACTATCTGGACTATCTGAGAAATTATAATAATCTGTTTGGATCGCTTTACATAACCACGTCCTTGTAATAGTGAATCGTAGTAGTAAGTATAAAGCTGATATGCTACTAAAATTCCATATAATATCCAGGCTATAAATGCCATTTTTTTGTTCCCGTTGTATTGTTCGAGTACCGAGTGCATATACACAGTTCCTGCAATGGAAAATAAACAAACAAAGCCCAGAGCTAAAATGCCGTAATAATAACGCATAGCTTTAACAACACTTTTAAGAAGGCTATAGTCGATGGTATTATCACTTTTATCAATAGAAACAAATCCTTTGCTGTGTAACTCTTTTGCGCCACTGAAAATGTAAGTGATGTTTCGAGAAAATGAGTTGGAAAAGCCGAAATCCAACAACGTTGTCAATGTGCCAACGGTAAGAAAAATACCCCACAATCCGATATCTTGATTGGATAGCAAATGCAATGACAATGGCATTACAATAATACCCGATGCTATTCGCAATAATGTGGCTGCAAAGTTCCAGATTACATCTTTACGTCCTATTTGTTCCATTCAAAATCAGGCTTTGAAATTGTGTCGGCAATGATATCTGAGGCTTGACCATTGCCATATAAGTTGATAGAGAAATCGGGTTGATTCACCTTTGCTTTTTCAAAGGCTGCTATCAGCAACGTCTTGTCGGTACCGACGAGAGTATTGAATCCGCCGGCGACAAGCTCTGTCCATTCAGTCTGTTCGCGAAGGGTGATGCACTGTTTGCTAAAGAAAAAGGCCTCTTTCTGCACACCACCACTGTCGGTAACCACCAGTTGACACTGTTGCAGGAGCCGAATCATATCGAAATAGCCCACCGGGTCGATAACACGGCATTGCAATTCAATTCCGTTTTGTTGCAGAATGGCTCGTGTACGCGGATGCAACGGCAACACCACCGGAGTTTTCCGGTTTATCTCGTTCAATCCTTCGATCAGATGCCGCAACTTCTGTACGTCATCGGTATTCTCTTGCCGGTGAATGGTTGCCAGAACGAATTCTTTGAGATGCAAATTCTCAATGATAGTCGATTTTTCAGCCACTTTCTTTGCATAAAAAAGCGCCGCGTCGAGCATTACATCGCCGCTTTTGATTATTTGTGCCGGAAAATGACGGAAGCCTTCGTTCTCCAAATTTTGAATGGCCGTATCGGTGGGGCAAAACAAAATATCGGAGATGCGATCGGTCAGAATGCGGTTGATCTCTTCAGGCATCTGCCTGTTGAACGAGCGCAAACCGGCTTCGACATGAATCACTGGGATGTGGAGTTTGGAAGCGGCCAACGCCCCAGCCAGCGTTGAGTTGG
>CAZFTY010000065.1:0-8435 GCA_964521835.1 uncultured Microbacter sp. | reverse complement strand
ATGAACCAGGTCTTTGGAGTGATAAACCGGCATATAGGGGTTAAAATGGAAAGTCGAACCACAATGATAAAAATCGTCGCCTACCTTCAATAGTGTGGGATCGGGATGATCTCCGGGCAACACCGGATTAACATAGGTATTTACTTGCTGATAATTCGATTTGTCGGAGCTTTGAGCTGTGACGAACGACGGAGCCAATGTTGCCAAAGCCATCAGTCCTAAAAAAACGGGAAGACGATTCTTCATTTTGTGCTGTTTGTTTGTATATAAAAATGTTTATTTGAATCTATAATTGTAGAACATTCTATTTTGCGCTGCTGCCAATGCTATTTCATTAATTGTATTTTGTACACTTATTAAAAGAGACAGAATCTCCCTTACATTGCGGTAATCGCTTCCGTCACCCACATCCGGAGCAGAAAAAAGTCTACTTCAATTTACGCCACCATCAATGAGCGGTGTTAACCGGACGATTTCCGGGAAAGCCTGCAGGCCTTGCCGGTCTTCTCGTATCATTCTTTATTATCTCGTCCAAATCGTTTACAGGGCGCTCTATTTCGTAAGGAATCGGCATTTTGCTAAATTGCTGGAAATAAAGCAGACATCCATCTTTCCACAACTGGGCGTTCCGGCATTGACTGCGCAATTTGCTCTGAACCTGAACAAACCGTTCGGCATCTACGTAGGGTTGAGTCCTGTCCCAAATCTTTTGGAACTGACGAACCTGCTGCAATCCCTTGTCGTAGCAATAGCACAACTCATTCCAGAGAGTCCGTCCGCTTTTCATCTGGTGGTTCCATGTCGCATGATGAAACCACAATAAATATTGCTCCGGGCAGGTTGCTATATTATCGAACTGAGAAGTTAACGGCTCATGATACTGCGCAACGGCGTTGCTTCCCGTGTGGGTACGGTTAAAACCGATACCGATAGAATCGGCCTGATGAAAATAGGGAGGCGTCCAGTCTTTACGCATTCTTGGGGGAGCCCACCATGGACCAGGGCCATAGTGTTCGTTCGATGACATGATATGGTGCAATCCCAACGGCATCATGTAGTTCACAGCCGCCTCACGGCTATCAAGCATCATCTGCTTTACCGGCGATAAAAAATTGGCTTGCCAATCGCTGTTTTCTGCCGCAGATTGCTTGAATGTCAGTTTAATCCACTCATTGGCTATTTGTTCGCTCGTAAGTTTGTTGTTCCACGCCAACCGCCCGAAAGCATACCAGTTGGACTGGGCAAAGGTATGCCCGCACCAGTTCACATCCAATCCCACATTGGCCACTCCGGCAATAGCAGTATGTTTTTGCGGAAAGAGACTTCCATCGGTACAACGGGCAACGGTACTCCCCTCGCCTTGTTGATAGGTATCGCTTTTCAAAAACTCCTCCCACATGGTGGAAAGAAAAACCAAATGGATGGAATGCCCCAGATACTCCTGCGTAATTTGAACCTCCGGCATCAACGAGGTCTTTTTCATCGCCCCGAATAACGGACTGAAGGGTTCGCGGGGCTGAAAATCGACCGGCCCGTTTTTCACCTGAATGATTACATTATCGCGAAACTGTCCATCCAACGGAAGAAATTCTTTGTATGCCTGCTTCGCCCGATCGTCGTCCGACGCGCTGTAGACGAATGCCCGCCACATCACGATACCGCCATACGGTTTAAGCGCATCGGCCATCATGTTGGCTCCATCGGCATGAGTTCGTTTATAGTCTTGCGGACCGGGTTGTCCTTCACTGTTGGCTTTTACCAGAAAGCCTCCAAAATCAGGAATCAGCCCGTAGATCTCTTTCACCTTCTCTTTCCACCATTTAATCACCTGCGGATCTAACGGATCACAGGTTTTCAGTCCGCCAATTTGTGAAGGCGCCGAAAATTTTGCCGACAGATAAACCTTTACTCCATACGGACGCAGTTCATCGGCTATTGCTTTTACGCGGGCGAGATAATCCGCAGTCAACACATCCACATTGGCATTCACGTTATTGAGAACCGATCCGTTAATTCCGACAGAGGCATTTGCCCGGGCATACTCTCTCCAGAGTTTCCGGTCGGCTTCGGTAACAGCCAACGAATCTTTGCTGTTTCTCCAAAAAATCGATCGTCCGGCATAACCGCGTTCGATGGTTCCGTTTTGATTATCCCAATGGTCAAGAACGCGCCGTTCATAGGATGGGTTAAGAAGTTCCGGCTTTATTGCTTCGCCCGTTTGTTGCCTGCGGAGCAGTTCGTAAACGCCGTACAACACGCCCAGGTCGCTATTTGCCTGCACTCCGGCCTCACTCAGGCGGAATCCGTCGCCTTTGATCGTTTTATCCGGCTTCACCGAGAGAACAACAGATGCATTGGCCACTCCCTGCCAATTTTGCTGAAGTTCCTGTCGGGCAATGGCTATCGTTGGCGCATTTTTTGTACAAACAACTCGAACGGATAGTGCATGTTGGTTGCGAAGCCACAAATCATGACCATTTTCGGCATGTACACCTGCTGCGAGAAGTAACAAAAGAACTGCATTAAAGAGAATCTTCATTCCTGCAAACCTATTAAAAACATTATGTCTCAAACACACTCAAAAAAGCAGACAAGGGCTCTGCCACTCCTTGTCAATGGCTATATACGATAAACCAGATATTCTGGAACGGAGCGATATGCCCGTTTCAAAATACCTGGTTAAAATGCACTTATCAATTCAGTTCAATTATCTGGCTACCTTTTGTAATACCATTTTCATTGAAGGCATCGATAACGAAATAATATTTCTGCTGGCTGTTCAAATTACCGATTGTGACCGAATTCTTGCCGAGAATCTGGTAATTGTTGTACAGCTTATCTTTTTGCGTTCCGTATCTGACATTGTAGCCAACCACATCGGCTTTGGGTGCCCAGCTCATTTTTACCACACACCGGTCGATTTGGCTACGCACTGCATCGGCCTTTTCAACACTTGCCGGAGCCTTGCCGCCTCCGTTACCAAATACACGCAACCCTGCCAGCGCGAATGTACCGTCGGCCATGTGATAGTTGGTCAACCGGATATAACGAGCTCTTACCGGAGTTTTCAGTTCGATATAATCGTGCGGGACATCGGTCATATTTTTTGTTTTATCAGCCAACGGCTTCCATGTTGCACCATCGGTAGAATATTCGAGCAGATACTGATAGTAAATACCCGGTTTACGACCCATGGTTTTGGTATTGTTCTCCGCAAAATTGATCTGCACGGCATTAATCGTGCTCATCTTTTGCAAATCCATGGCAATCCACTCTCCCTTGTTCGCTGTTTTTGCACTCCAGTAGGTACGAATCTCTTCGTCAGCCGCGTAGCGTGCCGGATGCCCCTGCAATTCAGACGAAGCCGCGATCGGTTTGTTGTACGAAAGAAGCATCCATTTCGGGAACAACTCTTCCGGACTGCTTATCTTCTTGTTGGGTACTTTATACGGAAAATCTCCGAAACCGGTGTAAACATACATCACGCCATCATTATCGAAAAAGGTGGGGAACAAGCCCAGACGACGTTCAAACATATGTTTTTGAGAGATCGTCATGGTCGATACATGCCAATAGTTACCATAAATATCCTGGAACGTACTGCTATGACCGGCGGCTGCAATAAACCCTTCCGGTTTCGCCGAAACCGGATTATGAGCTGCTACCGTGAACGGGCCCAGCGGTTTGTCGGAGACATACACGCCATCGCAATAGCTTTTGAACTGTGTACCCGGAACGGCATATTGCAAATAGTACTTCCCGTTATGTTTCGTCATCCACGATCCTTCCACCCAGGGGCTATCCTCTTTTTCATTGTAATCGCCAAAGCGTTCCCATCCATGCTCTTTCTTATTGCTATTGAACAAGGCAACCGGAGTACCGATCGGATTCAATGTTTTGGTATCGAGTTCCACGGCATAAATCGGGTTTTTATCGGAGCACCCGTAATAGAAATAGAGCCGTCCGTCATCATCCACGAAGAGATCGGGATCGGTCATTCCAATAGGAAATGCAGCATTGGCAATTTGCCATTTTCCCGATTTCGGATCGGCCGTTTTATAAATGGTAAGCGGAGCGTCATTTTTGGATGCCATAAAATAGAGCGTATCTCTCATAACAACGGCTGTCGGAGCATAATCTTCGATGGGAAGATCTTTCGTTGTTATCAAATCCCAGTGAATCAAATCCTTCGAATGAAAATATCCACCCGACTTAGAGGCAAACAGATAATATTCATTTTTGAAGGTAACCATGGTAGGATCGGCCGCCTCACGTCTCGACGGCGCATCCAGACAAAACCGGTAGCTAAGGTTCATCGGGTTACAGATAGTGGTCTGAGAGGGTTTACTCACAGGCTTACTCTGTCCGAATGCTGCAAAAGTGCCCAGAAAACAGGCAACGACAATGGATGTTTTTCTGAATGGTAGCATAAGATTTGGATTGAATTATTTAAATAACACTTGCGCAAAATGATAGAGATTATTTCTCCATACAGGCCAGGTATGACCACCGGGATATTCGCTGTAGGTATATTTAATTTTCATGGAATCTAATTTTCCGCGCATCGTCTGGCAATTTTGCCATGCAATATCCTCTTTTCCACCCTGCGAAATCCAGAGCTGTTTCAGGTTTGCATTCACTTTATCTACATTATTTTGCAGATAGTCATACTGTCTGATTGCCACATCATTGAACATATTCAGAATCCAACCCGAGCTGAAAACGCCCAGATAAGAAAACATATCGGTATTAAACAAGCCCATGTAAAGCGTTTGCAAGCCACCCATCGACAAGCCGGCAAGCGCCCGCGATTGCGCATCGGTTTTAACCCTGTAATTTTTCTCAACAAAAGGGATAACGCTTTGTTTCATCTCTTTTTCAAAAAGCTTCAACCCCTCTTCGCCAAAATTACCTCCCGGAAGATTTCCATCAGGCATTACCACGATCATCGGAACGGCTTTCTTTTCGGCAATGAGGTTATCGATTATCAAATCCGTTTTACCCTGCGTAGCCCAGCCCCGTTGATCCTCGCCGCCTCCGTGCATGATGTAGAGTACCGGGTATTTTTCGCTTGTATTCTGATCGTATCCCGGCGGAGTGTACATGTAGAAATTACGCCACGAGTTGGTAACTTCCGAATAGTAACGTTTGATACGGATATCACCATGCGGTATATTTCTTGTTTCGTAATAGCTGTCGCCCCTGAATGGGACTTCTATCCCGCTTGCCATGCGACTCATGCCATAAAAAGTTTCACTCGCAGGATCACAGACACTTACACCGTCTACGACAAGGGTGTAGTAATGGATTCCTTCACTCAACGAATCGGTTGTAATTTCCCACACATCATCGGAGCCCTTCACCATGTCGTATTTCTTACCCAGATCGAGTTGTACTTTATGAGCTTCAGGAGCTTTGAGGCGAACAATCGCACGTCCATCAGGCAAAATTTGCGGATATTGCGCAGAACGAACGTTGCTCTCTGCCGGACGCCCGGCATTATCTATTTTATCAAAAGACGATTTGTCAACCGGTTTGAACAACAACTGAGAGAACATGTACAGGCTATTCTTCCATACTTTGAAATCGTGGTAACCGTGATCGACATAATAGATATGAGGAACACCGTTGGCTACCAAATAATCGTGCGTACGTTTGCTGTTGGTTATCAAACCATCTTTATCGCCGCACGAAATCCAGAGCAATTGGAGTTTCTGTTTTGCCAATTCGGGATTCGGCAAAATTTCTTTTGGCATTTTTGTGTTTGGAGCCGATGAGAAGCCTCCTACCCAGGCAAACTTATCCAGATTGCCCAAGCCAAAATTCAATGACTGGCCACCACCCATCGACAAACCGGCAATAGCCCTGTGTTGGCTATCTTTAACAACCGGATAATTCTTTTCAATATAAGGAATCAGATCTTTCAACAAATCCTGCTCGAAAGTTGCAAAGGCTTGTACTTTCACACCATCGTAAATATTACCTGTGGCACGGTCGTCTTTCATGGCACGTCCGTTAGGCAGTACCACAATCATCGGTTCCACACGCTTCTGGGCATATAAATTGTCCAGAATCACCTGCGGTTGACCTTGTTCGAACCACTCTTTTTCGTCGCCGCCAATGCCATGCAACAAATAGAGAACCGGATATTTTTTATCTTTAGCATATCCCGGAGGAGTATAAATAAGCGCCTTTCGTACAGCGCCAACCGTTTTTGATTTATAGCTAATGGTATCGATCTTTCCGTGTGGAATATTGGTCTGCACAACATCAAACCCTAACGGAGCAGGAGATACCGGGCTTTGAGAAAAGGCAAAAGCTCCTGCCGTTAAGAGCATCGTGCATAGTAAAAATATCTTTTTCATCTTAACAAATGGTTATTATTCTACGAATTTCATGTTTTTCATCCATTGAAACAGCGGATCCATCCAGCCTTTGTGTCCGAAGACGAACCCATGGCCTCCTTTGGGATAAATGTGCATCTCTACCGATACGTTGTGATGACGCAATGCTTCGAAATAGACAATACTATTATCCACATCCACTGTTTTATCATCTGCTGCCTGCGTAATGTAGGCCGGCGGAGTAGTTTCGTCTACCTGCAACTCGTTAGAAAAAAGATCGACCGTCTCCTGTTTGGGACTATTACCCAGCAACTGAGTCCGGGAACTGCTGTGAGTCAGTTTTTCCTGCATAGAGATTACCGGATATACAACTATCTGAAAATCGGGGCGCAAACTGGTATTGTTCCCGTTTTCAATCAAAGCTTTCTTGAAATGCGTTGCTTCGGTCGATGCCAGATGACCACCAGCTGAAAAACCGACAATTCCGATCTTATTCGGATTGACACCCCATTGAGCGGCATTTTCGCGAACCACTTTGATGGCTTGTTGCGCATCCTGCAACGGACCGATCGCTTTGTCGTTCATTATGGCATCATCCGGCAAACGGTATTTGAGAACGAAAGCGGCCACTCCGTTTTTTGCAAACTCTTTGGCTGTCATTACGCCTTCGCCGTTATACACAATCACACTATAACCACCACCCGGACAAATAACGACCGCGGCACCGGTGGCTTTATCTTTTTCAGGCAGATATACCTCAAGAGTCGGAGTTGTTACATTCCGGTACATTCCATTACCAAAACTCTCCTTTGGAGTCGTAGCAGCTATATTTTTAGCATTGGGAATTGCTCCTTTGTATAAGGGGACTATCTCTTGCGCTTTTGCTGTAAATGTCAGCAAACACATACAAACTAAAACGAACTGAACTATTTTCATGATAATTAAAAGATTAATAAGCGTTTTCTGCACCGTTCCAGTCAAATTCAATGTCCTGACTTCGGTGTGATAATCTGGTATTTACCGCTCATATGCATCAAACTGAACAAATACATCAAACCGTCATAATAAGGATCGAAGTATCCGTCTTCATACGGTTCGAGTTTGGCATTCCACAGGGCATCCACAAATGCGGCGCTCTTGGGCTGAGTGCCCATAATGGCTGTTGTTGCGGCGGTAGCCACAAAACCGATGGAGTGACGCAGTTTCTTAAATCCTCCGGCCTGCAAGATAAACTCAGGACGGGTTCCATCTGTATTATACTGATCGACAAACGTATCAACGCCTTCTTTATATAAGAAATCCTGAATACGTTTGGCATAGTCCTGTTGCCATACTTTATCTTTTGCAAACCATGAATAGTCCATGGCAATATTCATCGGAACTCTCCACGAATCGTACCGGAATGCAGCCGGCATCCAACGCGAAGTACGCATCTTACCGTCGAATTCGGTATAATCGGTATTCAGACCCGTTACCGGATGACATGCTTTGTGAAGAAAGACTCTGGCAGAATCGGCACAATCGCGATAGAACTGTTCGTGTCCGTCTTTCGCATATTCGGCCCATATTTCCATAAAAGCAGGCAAGTTATACGATGGATCTGTCCATTTGTAGCCACCGTTATCCGGAGTAAACGTAATTAACTTATGCTCTACATTCATAAGGTTTTTCACGCCGCCCGTACCATCTTTTTTCCACATGGCATCCAGAATTTTGCGGGCTTCGGCATAGTAATTAATGCCGGTATCATTACCCCAACGGTTGGACGCGAATAAAAGGTCGGTAATGAAATAAAGTTCTCCGTCGGATGCCGAGCCTTCAGAGTTATGTTTCAACGATTTGGGCTCCACACTCCAGGCAAAGTAGGCATCGCGCGGACCACCATGATGCTGCAGATATTTGGTAGTCCATCGCCATATCCGATCGAAAACATCTTTTTTATCAAGCTGTACAGCCACCATCAAACCATACGAAAGACCTTCGGTACGGGCATCGTGATTTTTCACATCCGATACGTAGGCCATCGAATCCCCTACTTCAAAATATACTTTATTTGGTCCCTCAAAAACGTCATAATATGCTTTGGCAACT
>CAZFTY010000064.1:0-8460 GCA_964521835.1 uncultured Microbacter sp. | reverse complement strand
CTGAAAGAAAAGGGCGTTGAGGTGAGAATTTAAAAAGTCGGTTTTTGTCTTTGAATCTTGAAACTGTGGAATTCTGAATCTAATTTATGACCATTTTTTATTCTCCAAATATTCTTGAAACCTTAGTTCTTTCCGAAGAAGAGTCGCTTCATTGTGCTAAAGTGTTGCGCATGAAGGCCGGTGAAGAGGTGCTGATTGTCGATGGTAAAGGCGGAATGTTCGGGGCAAAAATCGTAGCGCCGCATCCCAAGCATACGGCAGTGGAGATCACTGACCGGCAACCAACAGAGACCGGAAGAGTTTCGCGTATCCACATTGCCATTGCTCCTACCAAAAACATGGATCGCCTGGAGTGGTTTGCCGAAAAGGTGACCGAAATCGGCATCGACGAGATTACCCCTGTTTTTTGCCGTTTTTCGGAGCGGAAGAACATCAATCTGGAAAGGGTTGAGAAGATATTGGTTTCCGCCATGAAACAGTCGCAAAAGGCCTATCTTCCGAAGCTGAATCCGGCATGTCCGGTGCAGCAACTGCTGAAACAGGCCACCGAATCGCAGAAATTCATCGCTCACTGTTACGAAGGAGAAAAACGGCTGTTACAGCAGCTTTACAACAAAAACGAATCGGCATTAGTGATGATTGGTCCCGAAGGAGATTTTAGTCCGGAAGAGGTGGAAGTGGCCCTGCAAAATGGATTTCAACCGGTTTCGCTTGGGGAGAGCCGTCTCCGTACCGAAACGGCCGGTGTGGTAGCCTGCCACACGCTAAACCTGCTGATGACGCTTTAGAAGATCAGCCCGGCAATCAGTACACAGACAAAGCCGTTGAAAAATCCGGCCAGAGTCTGTTCCGGAGTATGCGCCTCCAGAATAACCCGTGAAGAACCTACTGCGGCCGAAGCGAATAAAACGCCTATAACCAGCATGTACGGATTGATGATATAGTGTAGCGCCACCACAAAAATACCCGCCAGCAGACCTCCCATTGCCGAAAGGTGCGCGCTCATTTTCCACCGCAGGTTGACTAATAAAAGAATAAGTAATGCAACGGCGCATCCTACCATCATCAACACAAACCAGCGCGGCATATTCACATTCCACAAATAGTAAGCGCAAAGCAGGTACGAAACGAGAGCGTAGATGTATGGACGGGTTCGCTCCTGTCGCTTATCAATCTCCAACGAAGAGACCTTTCCCAATTTTAAGAACAGGAAAATGACCAGTGCCGGAATAATAGCTGTACAGGCTAAAACGGTAGTGGCAACAATCAGTTTGGGTAACAATGGCACTGCGGCAAAACGTGCCGTTGTGAAAAGCAACAGGATTCCGTAGGTTGGAATAAACAGCGGGTGAAACAGTACCGATATGATTTTTGCAGCCAGTCGCATGGTATGTATTTATTAAAGCGTTTTGAACTGATATCCTTGTTGTTTTAAAAATGCAATAGATTCGGGCAGTGCCGCCAGCACGTTTTTGTTCGATTTCTCCGAATCGTGAAAAACGATAATAGAGCCGTTCCGGCTATATTTTTTTACGATGGAAACGATCTTTTCGGGCGACAGCGAACGGTTATAGTCGCGGGTAATCAGATCCCACATCACGATCCGGTGCGTTGCTTTCAATTTTTTATAAAGGCTCCGCGTCAACTGTCCGTGCGGAGGCCGCAGCAAATCGGAATGGATCAGCGCCGAAGCTTTCTCTACATTTGCCAGATACTCTTCTTCCTGCATCGCAAATCCGCGAACATGGTTGAAGGTGTGATTCCCGATACGGTGTCCGGCATCCGTCACCATTTTGAAGATCTCCGGATATTTTCTCACATTGTCGCCCACGCAAAAAAACGTTGCCTTTATGCTGTTCTTTTCCAGTATTTCCAGTACTTGTGGCGTAGTTTCCGGTACCGGGCCGTCATCAAACGTAAGATAAACCGTTTTTTGCGTTTTGTCCATCCGTCACAGCGCATTGGGAAAGAGTCTGCGCAAAATCCATAAAGGACGTTCTATCAGCATAATGCAATAATGTCATTTTCCATTTCGGTCGTTCACCCGTCGGGGATCGCACGAATAGTGTTTTATGAGAAGCAAAGATAACACTTAATTTATAATCCGGCAATGAAGTGGACGGAACTGTCGGTGTGGTTTTACCACAGATAGTGTAGAAATTGAGGAGCAAAGAGAATTTTCCTTATCTTTGTCATTCCAAAATTATAAATATCAAAATATCAATCAATAACCCTATAAAAATTCTATGAGCGACGACAAAAAAATCATTTTCTCGATGGTAGGCGTGAGCAAATCGTTTACCCCGCAAAAACAGGTGTTGAAAGACATCTATCTCTCCTTCTTTTACGGAGCAAAAATCGGTATCATTGGTTTGAACGGTTCCGGAAAATCGACCCTTCTCAAGATTATTGCCGGAGTGGAAACTGCTTACAATGGTGAGGTGGTATTCTCTCCCGGATACTCGGTGGGTTACCTTGAACAGGAACCGCATCTCGACGACAATAAAACCGTGAAGGAAGTGGTTCAGGAGGGTGTTCAGGAGGTGATGGACTTGCTCAAAGAGTTTGAAGAGATCAACGAAAAGTTTGCCGATCCCGATGCCGATTTCGATGCGCTGATTGCCCGTCAGGGTGAGTTGCAGGAGAAACTCGACCATCTGGATGCCTGGAATATCGATAATAAACTGGAACGTGCCATGGACGCGCTCCGTTGTCCGCCTGAAGATGCTCCGGTGAAAAATCTCTCCGGTGGTGAACGCCGTCGTGTGGCGCTGTGCCGTTTGCTGTTGCAACAACCCGATATTTTGTTGCTCGATGAGCCGACCAACCACTTGGATGCAGAGTCGATCGACTGGTTGGAACAGCACCTGCAACAATATGCCGGTACCGTTATTGCCATCACCCACGACCGTTACTTCTTAGACAATGTGGCCGGATGGATTCTCGAACTCGATCGCGGCGAAGGAATTCCGTGGAAGGGAAACTACTCTTCGTGGCTCGATCAGAAGACTTCACGTATGGCGCAGGAAGAGAAACAGGCCAGCAAGCGCCGCAAAACGCTCGAGCGTGAGCTGGAATGGGTACGCATGGCACCGAAAGCCCGTCATGCCAAGAGCAAAGCCCGTTTGGGCGCTTACGATAAATTGCTGAACGAAGACCAGAAGGATCGCGAAGAGAATCTCGAAATCTTTATTCCCAACGGTCCCCGATTAGGTAACAAGGTAATCGAGGCGCAGGGTGTGGCCAAGGCGTACGGCGATCGCCTGTTGTTCGACAACCTCAATTTTTCGTTACCACCGAATGGTATTGTGGGGATTATCGGGCCGAATGGTGCAGGTAAAACCACCCTCTTTCGTCTCGTTATGGGACTCGAAAAAGCAGACAAGGGAACCTTCGATGTGGGAGAAACCGTGCAGTTGGGTTATGCCGACCAGACACACAAGGATATTGATCCGGAGAAGACCGTCTATCAGGTAATTTCGGGCGGTCAGGATTTGATTCGTGTGGGCAACAAGGAGGTGAATGCGCGCGCTTATCTGTCGCGTTTCAACTTCACCGGTGGCGATCAGGAGAAACTTTGCGGTGTGCTTTCGGGTGGTGAACGTAACCGTTTGCACCTTGCTATGACCCTGAAATCGGGCGCTAACGTACTGCTGCTCGACGAGCCTACCAACGACATTGATGTGAACACGCTGCGTGCATTGGAAGAGGGTCTGGACGATTTTGCCGGGTGCGCTGTAGTCATTTCGCACGACCGCTGGTTCCTCGATCGCATCTGTACACATATTCTTGCCTTTGAAGGCAACTCCGAGGTATTCTTCTTCGAAGGATCTTACTCAGAATACGAAGAAAATAAAAAGATGCGCCTCGGCGACGAAGCTCCGAAGCGGATACGGTACCGGAAACTGATGTAATTGAAATAAACTAATACCATTGAGAAATTAAGATAATGAAGATTACTTTTGATGCGCTTGTTCTTCGTGTGCTTAACTTCTTAATGGTGAAAATATTAATTGCTAAATCATGGAACAGGATATTCGTTGGGAACAAAGGTTTCAGAATTTTTCAGATGCTTTGAAGCACCTGAAATATGCGGTTACCGAAGTGGTTAATCCATCCGATCTGGAAAAGGAGGGTACGATTCAACGGTTTGAATTTACCCACGAACTGGCATGGAAAGTGATGAAAGATTATCTGGAATACGAAGGTATCACCGGCATTACCGGTTCCCGGTCGGCAACCCGCGAAGCCTTTAACAAAGGGCTGATTACCGATGGTCAGACCTGGATGGACATGATTGAGAGTCGTAATAAGACCGTTCACACCTATCTGGAAGATGTGCTTGAAAAAGAGTATCAGCTGATAGTAATCCGTTATTATCCGTTGTTTGAGAAGTTTCACCAGAAAATGGCAGAATTTTTATGAGATTCGGACTGACGGAAGATACGATCGAAAAACTTCATTCGGTTTTTAGAAAGTATCCCGAAATAGAAGAGGTAATCATCTATGGTTCCCGTGCCAAAGGCAATTATCGCGAAGGCAGCGATATTGACCTCACCCTCAAGGGCGAACAACTGACCGAGGCTATTCGTTCAAAAGTGTGGTTGGATCTGGACGGGCTGAATACACCCTATTTGGTCGATCTTTCTGTTTTTCATACGTTGACATCGGAGAGCTTAATCAATCATATACAAAGGATAGGAGAGTCGTTTTACAAGAAGCAATAAATAAGGTTTTAATCTCAAATATAGTTTCCATGGAACCCATTATCCGCATTCAGAACCTCAACAAGTTCTACGGCACAAAACATGTGTTGAAAGATATTTCCATCGATATCGAGCCCGGTCAGGTGATCGGCTATATCGGTCCGAACGGTGCCGGAAAGAGTACGACGGTGAAAATATTAGCCGGTTTGTTGGCCGATTTTACCGGCGATGTCTTTGTGAAAGGCATCGATATCCGAGAAGATCCGGTGGCGGTGAAATCGCTTATCGGTTTTGTGCCCGAACTGGCCGAACTCTACGATGTGTTGACTCCAAACGAGTTTCTTTCGTTGATGGGTTCGTTGTATAATCTTCCCGAAGAGGTGGTAACGGAACGTGCCGGCAAAATGCTGGATGCTTTCGGATTGGCCGGAAATATGAATCAACGCATGGATACCTTCTCGAAAGGGATGAAACAGAAGGTGTTGATTACCTCGGGGCTATTGCACAATCCGGAAATCATTATTCTGGACGAACCGCTCAGCGGATTGGATGCCAACAGCGTGATTATTGTCAAGGAGCTTATCGACAAGCTGGCCAAAAGCGGGAAAACCATCTTTTACAGCAGCCACATGATGGATGTGGTGGAGAAGGTGAGCAACCGCATTGTCCTGATCGACAAAGGGGAGGTGGTGGCCGACGGTTCTATCGACGAATTACGCCAGCTCCAGAACAAAGAGAGTCTCGAAGATATCTTTGCCGGGCTGACGGCTACCGAGTCGATGCACGAGGCCAGCGAGAAGTTGTTGAACGCATTTGATTGATTCGTCTATGAACTTCATCGATAAATTTTTCCTTTGGCTGGTTCTGTTGCCGGCATCGCTCTACCGTAGCCTGGGAGTAGACATAGTACAACTGCGTGCCATATTGTCGGCCAAACTCACGATGGACAACCACAGACCGGTATCTTTTGGCAGTAACCGCAGAAAAAAAGAGAAAAAAGAGGTCAACGGAGCTACGTTGAAGACAATATTCAGTAGCCTGATCATGGGGCTTCTTATGTTGTTTGCCTTTGCCGTCGGCAACGGGATGCTGACCAAACTCTCTCTGTTTATGACCATGTTTATTTTTATGGTCTGCCTTACGTTGATTACCGACTTCACCTCGGTGCTGATCGATATTCGCGATAACCTGATCATTCTGCCGAAGCCTGTTTCGGATGCCACTTTTATGACCGCCCGGTTGCTGCATATCGGCATCCGTACCTCTATCATCGTGTTACCGTTGTCGGTGCCGGCTCTGGTTGTGGCAACGATCATGCAAGGCCCCCTCGTTATCCTGCCGTTTATTCTGATGATTTTGATGATGACGCTGCTCAGCATCTTTTTTATTAACGCGGTTTACCTGCTGATTCTGAAAATTACCACACCGGCAAAATTCCAGAATATCATCGGATCTATCCAAATCGGATTTGTGATGATTGTGATGCTGGCTTATCAGGTGTTGCCCCGCATGGTCAATTCCAGTTTGATGCAGCATATAAATATCAACGAAATTCCTTTTGTTCAGTTTGTTCCCTCCTTTTGGTTTGCCGATGGCTGCATGGCGCTTTCTGGTGGCGGATTTACCCTCGGATCGATGGTGAGCCTTGCTCTGTCCATTGTTGTACCTCTGCTTTCCATTTGGGTTGTCGTCCGCTTTTTTGCGCCGTCGTTTAATCAAAAACTTGGAATGATTACCGGCGGAACGTCCGAACAGAGTGCTATCACTACGAAACCGAATGCAGATGTCCGAACGAATCGGGCCGGAAAATCGATTTGGCAACGTCTGGCCGGTTGGGTTACAGAACCCGGTGCCGAACGTGCCGGATTCCTTTTTTCCTCCAGCATGATGACCCGAAGCCGCGATTTCAAGATGAAAGTATACCCTTCGTTTGGTAGCATCATCATCATCTGCGTAGTGATGCTGTTTCAAAATCATGGGCTTGATGGACTCTCGCTTCATAGTCCCAAATGGATGCCTGTTTTATTGCTGATTTTGTATATGTGCAGTTTGCCGTTGAGTGCGGCCCTGATGCAGGTGGTTTATTCGGACAAGTTTAAGGCTTCGTGGATCTTTTTTGTTACTCCGCTCGAAAATCCGGGGCATGTGATTAGCGGAACGTTCAAATGTATGTTATTTCTTTTTCTTGCCCCGTTTGCGCTCCTGTTGGTAGTGTTGGGGGTGGCATTGCTCGGGTTTTCCGCATTACCGAATCTGTTGCTTGGTTGCCTCAACCTGTGCGTCATCGGCTCTTTTATGACCTATCTGTTGGTTCGGAAACTTCCGTTTTCGGCAGCGCTTGAGGGCGCTAATCAGGGTGGAACCTTTATCCGTACCATGTTGTTTTTGATTGTTCCGGGTCTGCTTGGCGTTGGACACTGGCTTTTATCCGGTTTTCAATGGGTAATCGGTTTGTGGATTGTCCTTTCGGCGGTGGCCTTCTGGCTGATACTTGACGAGGTCAAAAAGAAGGGATGGCAAAACCTGCAATAACAGTTTGACTGCATGTAAATGAGTCGTCAAACTCTCTTTGACGGCAGATTGTTATAGATTCTCTTTGTTTTTGTTGTTAAAAGTATTTACATTTGTGGGTATCTACTATTTGAGGTACAAAAGAGCGAACAAATGTTTCAACTGTCTGCAATTCCGGAATGGGTGTTGTTGTGCATTTATCTTTTCACGGTAGCGCCAACCATTGTCGTGATTTTGCTGGAGAATCGCAATCCGGTGAAGTCGCTGGCGTGGATTCTTGTGCTGATTTTTCTTCCTGTCCTTGGCATTATCCTCTATCTTTATCTGGGGCAGGACTACCGCAAGCAGAAAATTGTAGCCAAAAAGAGCATTCGCCGTCTTCACAACCGACCCAAGGTCAATCTTGAGGAGTTGGATGTGAGCAACAGTCTGCTTTCGACCGGACACAAACATTTGATTCGTTTGCTGCAAAATAACAGCGAAGCGCTGGCCTTTCACGGCAACGATATTCGGCTTTATACCAATGGTGTCGATACGTTCGATGCGTTGTTCGGCGAAATCGAACGGGCCACGAAAGAGATTCATATCGAATTTTACATTATCGAGAACGATGAGATGGGACGGCGTTTCCGCGAGTTGCTGATGCGTAAAGCATCGCAGGGAGTCCGTATTCGTCTGATTTTCGATTTTGTGGGTAGTTTTCACTTCAAACGTCCGCAACAAAACGAACTACGGGAAGCCGGCGTTGAACTCTATTCGTTTTTGCCGGCACACTTCAAAATAACAATCCGTAAGAACAGAATTAACTACCGTAATCACCGTAAAATCGTCATTATCGATGGCAGGGTAGGGTTTACCGGTGGAGTGAATATTGCCGATCGCTATCTCACCGGCAATAGGTTGGGCATGTGGCGTGATACCTTTATGCGCATCGAAGGCCCGGCAATTCACGGATTGCAAAACGCATTTCTTACCGATTGGTTCTTCGTCAGTCGTCAGTTACTCTCCGGCGATCATTTTTTTCCATACATTCCGCCTATTCCAACATTTGACAATGTGATTCAGATCGTGACCAGCGGCCCCGATTCCGATTGGGAAAATATTCAGCAGGGCATTTTTGTGGCCATTACTTCAGCCATAAAGTATGTATATGTTCAAACTCCCTATTTTATGCCGACGGATATTATCATGTCGGCTTTGCAGACGGCCGCTCTTGGCGGTGTGGATGTGCGTGTGATGATAC
>CAZFTY010000063.1:0-8567 GCA_964521835.1 uncultured Microbacter sp. | reverse complement strand
GAGATATTCCAGAATCAAATCCCATCCGATAATCCAGGCAATGAATTCGCCCATTGTGGCATATCCGTATGTGTAGGCGCTTCCCGATACGGGTATCATTGAGGCAAATTCGGCATAGCAAAGTCCCGCCAACAGGCATCCGAAAGCTGAGATAATAAATGATATTGCAATCGCCGGGCCGGCATGAAGGGCAGCTGCGGTACCTGTCAGTACAAAGATTCCGGCTCCGATTACACATCCGATACCCAACATCGTTAAATTGACCGGGCCTAAATGGCGTCTGAGCTCGTTGTGCTTACTGTCGGCTTGCTCATTCAGCTGTTCTAACGATTTTCTAATAAACAGTTCTTTTATCATAATAGGGTTTTTGTTCTGCGATAAATTTCAATTTGACAATAAAATGCAGGTTATGCTTTATATATGCTCTTATTTACTGTGCAAAATTAGCTTTTTTATTCATAAAGCAGCATTAAATAGCATCTTTTTTTTATCGTGATTCATTTCTGTTCTTATACGATCTTTCAAACAGAGATTGTGCCGCGCATGAGTAGGTCGAATACCAAAAAAATGATAACTTTGTAAGCTATCGATAAATGGTGAATTGGCAATCGTATCGGTATTCGATTCGGCTGATTTACATGAGACAAGCGATGACGAAAATAATTGCAGAACTGTAACTACCGGCTTGTTATTGTTTGTGACGCATCGAATATGTGTTGTCTTTTTTACAATGAAGCTGTCTGGTTTTGACTGAGCATGTCTAAAAGGACATTTTTTTGCTAAACTTCAATTACCAACCCCTCTCACGACGACTTCGTGTCGGAGTCAGATATTTATCGTCTGACCTAACCTCCCCAAAATGGGGAGGAATTCGCCCGTAAAATGGGGAAATTTTGTTCATTTTACAAGGTTACAGCCCCCAGTTTGGGGGTTGGGGGTTAAAAAATAAAAAGTCAAGATGACTTCAATATGATAAATGAAGCCATTTTTGCAAAACGGTTCATCCGGATAAATAAACTATAAACATAGACTATGGAAGATTTTAATGCACTTTGGAACGAATATCCCTGTAATCTGAACGACGATCAGGTAAAGAAAAATGTAGCTAAGTTATTGGCCGATAAAACAAATGAGAATAAAAATACAGCAGTATATAAACAGTGTTTCAATTCTATTGATCTCACTTCGTTAAGCACAACCGACAGCCCCTCTTCCATTGAATCGATGATTGAAAAGGTGAACGCATTTTCCGGAAAATATCCTGATATGCCTTCTGTAGCGGCTATTTGCGTTTATCCTGCGTTAGTTGAAGTTGTAAAACGTAACTTGCAGATGCCATTGAACATTGCTTCCGTATCGGCCGGATTTCCTTCGTCGCAGACATTTCTTGAGGTAAAGGTGGCTGAAACGGCTATGGCGGTTAGTGATGGCGCTTCTGAAATTGATGTGGTTATCTCTGTCGGTACATTTTTGGAGAACAATTTTGAAAAGGTATACGAAGAATTAACAGAAATAAAAGCGGCCTGTCATGGCGCCCATTTGAAAGTAATATTGGAAACGGGAGCGCTTGCATCGGCTGCGAACATCAAAAAAGCCTCCGTACTGGCAATGGTGGCCGGTGCCGATTTTATCAAAACATCTACCGGCAAAATGTCTCCGGCGGCAACTGTAGAGGCAGCTTATGTAATGTGTGGTGCAATTAAGGAGTTCTATCAAAAAACCGGCGAGAAAATAGGTTTTAAACCGGCCGGAGGCATTGTAACCACCGAAGATGCTGTCAACTATTATACTATTGTGAAAGAAATATTGGGCGATGAATGGTTGAATAATAAATTGTTCCGTATCGGAGCCAGCCGTCTGGCTAATAACCTGCTTACAGATATTTATGGGAAAGTGGTGTCTTATTATTAAAACACAACAGGTATGAACCTTAAAATCAAATTTTTATCTCTGGTAGCTCTTGCGACGCTTTCTGTGTCTGCTCAAACAAATTCGATACCTTTTTTTATAGGTACCTATACAGGAGAGGGTAGTAAGGGTGTATACCGCAGTCAGCTCGACACGATTACCGGGAAATTATCGTCTCCGGAGATTGCTGCCACTGTTGAAAATCCGAGTTATCTGGCCGTATCGGGCGATAACCGGACGCTGTGGACGGTGAGCGAAATGGATAAAACGTACTGCTTATCCGCGTTTGCAATTGATGACGCGAAGAATCTGAAATTCATCAATAGTCAGAGCGGAGAAGGTGGTTCCAGTTGCTATATTTCAGAACTTGTGCCCGGCAAGTGGTTGGGTTCTGCCAGTTATGGAAGTGGCTTGGTGACATTTTATCCGTTGAATGCCGATGGGAGTATCGGTGCTGTGTCAACTATCGATAAGCATTGGGGACGGGTGCCCCGTGCGCATAGCATTGTTCCCGATCCCAACGGGAAGTTTATCTATTCGGCCGATTTGGGAATTGATAAAATATTGGTTTATACCATACGCGAGGGACATCTTGTTCCATATACCGAGACGAACCTGCCAAATGGGGTAGGTCCCCGTCATATCGATTTCGATGCTTCTGGCCGGTGGATGGCCGTGGCAAATGAGCTTTCGAGTAGCGTAATAATTCTACAGCGTGATGTTAATCAGGTATTTACTTCTATTATCTCTCAGACTTCGATGTTGCCCCCGGATTTCAAAGAGCGGAGTTCGGCTGCCGATATTCACTTCTCGCCGGACGGAAAATTTTTATACGCCTCAAATCGTGGACACAATAGCATCGTTGTCTTTGCATTTGATAGTGTATCCGGAACTTTGACACGACTCGGCTGGGCAACGCAGGGCATTAACCGTCCGCGGAATTTTGCGATTGACCCGACTGGTAAATTTCTGTTGGTAGCCAATCAGGATGGAAATGACATTGTTGTATTTAAACGCAATCAGCAAACGGGAATGCTTACTCCTTTGAACGAAAAAATAACTGTTTCGCGTCCGGTATGTCTCAAATTTATTCACATTAAAAATTGATATCTGAAAAATAGACCGTTATGATTCAGTTGCATCAAATTACAAAGAGCTTCGGATCGCTGCAAGTACTGAAGGGGGTTGATCTGAAAGTAAACAAAGGCGAAATTGTATCGATTGTGGGGCCCAGTGGGGCTGGCAAGACAACGTTGTTGCAAATTGTCGGCACGTTGGACAGACCGGATAGCGGTTCCGTTATTATTGATGATACAGACGTTTTTTCATTGAAACAAAAAGAGTTATCCCTGTTCCGGAATCAACATATCGGTTTTGTTTTTCAATTTCACCAGCTGCTGCCCGAATTTACTTCGCTGGAAAATGTATTACTTCCGGCATTGATTGCCAAAAAAAATTACAAAAAAGCGGAAACTGAAGCAAAAGATCTTCTTGCATTTTTAGGATTGAATGATAGGTTGTTACATAAACCAAACGAGTTGTCGGGAGGTGAGAAACAGCGTGTGGCGGTGGCCAGGGCATTGATGAATCATCCATCGGTAATTCTTGCCGATGAACCGTCGGGTAGTCTCGATTCTAAAAACAGGGAAGAGCTGCATCGACTCTTTTTTGATGTCCGCGATCAATTCAACCTTACCATTGTGATTGTAACTCACGATAAAGAATTGTCTGCTCTTTCCGATCGGATTATAACCATGAAAGATGGTATGATTCTTGATGAGTAATGCACGAACAGTATTGCAATTCTATTTGGTTGGTGAATATTCGCACAACTTATCTGTTTTAATATCAATAAGATAAATAATTAGCCTCTTCGCGGTGTGTTTTGAAAGACCTTTTACATCACAACAGGCTGTGATCTGTGCGAATACAGCTTTCCATTGATGCGATCTGAAAGATCGGACAAGGTGCGAAGAGATGCTCTTCCTGCGGTATTAAAGGAGATAATGACGAGTGAAAACAAGTAGCTTTCGTTTGCACCCTTGCGGATACTTTTCAACAATATCAAACCTTCTTTTGAGGGGTATTTTATTTTTTTTATCTTTGCATGACACTAAAACTATCGTTTAATGTAATTGATTGATAGATTGATGTTTTAGTCTTAATTTGAACGCATGACAAAAATTGCCTTTATTATAAATCCCAAATCGGGTACGGGTCGTAAAACCAAATTTCCGGATCTGATTCATAAATATTTTTCCGAAGCTCTTTTTCAGGTTGATATACATTTTACAGAATATGCCAACGATGGCTATCTGAAGTCGAAAGAGTATGTTGCGGAAGGATATGATGCTGTGGTTGCGATTGGAGGCGATGGTACTGTCAATGAGGTGGCACGCGCGGTGATGGGATCCGAGACAGCTTTGGGCATTGTTCCGTGTGGCTCGGGAAACGGATTGGCGTTACATCTGAAAATTCCGTTGCAGGCATCGGCAGCATTGAAAAGAATCAGTAAATTACGGGTCAATCGTATCGATGCAGGTTTGCTCAACAATCAACCATTCTTTTGCACCGCGGGAATCGGTTACGACGCATATATTGCCAACCGGTTTGCCGAAGCAGGTAAGCGGGGGCCTGTGGTGTATATGGGTGAGGTCATTTTTCAATATTTCGATTACAAGCCTCAAACCTATAAGCTCACTTTTGATGACGATCCTCCGATAGAGCGTACGGCTTTTTTAGTCACGTTTGCCAATGCTTCGCAATGGGGAAATAATGCGTCTATCGCTCCGAACGCGTCGGTTACGGATGGTTATATGGATGTGGTGGTCATGGCCGAATTTCCGATTTATGTGGCTCCCAAAATAAGCCTGCGTCTGTTCACAAAACAGTTAGATAAGACCCGGTATGTGGAGGTGATTAAGTGTAAAAAGGTAGTGGTTGAACGGGAGAAAGAAGACTATGTTCATTATGACGGGGAACCGGGAATAATGGGTGAAAAGCTGGAGGTTCAGATAGTGCCGAAAATGCTTAAAGTTTTGGTGTAATACATTTATAATTAAATATTTAGAAAATATACTCATAGGATAATGGATATCAACGAAGAGAATATCAACGAGAACATGGAATCGAAAGAAGATGAAAATATCGCAGAAGATGCGGTTGAACCTTCGAAACATTCCGATTACCATGTCCCCGATGTGCGTAATGAACAGGTGAAGCATCATTTGTCCGGGATGTATCAGAACTGGTTTCTCGACTACGCTTCTTATGTTATTCTTGAACGTGCCGTCCCTCATATTTACGACGGCCTGAAACCTGTACAACGCCGTATTCTGCACTCCATGAAACGGATGGATGATGGTCGCTACAATAAGGTTGCAAATATTGTGGGACATACCATGCAGTTTCACCCTCACGGTGATGCCTCTATCGGCGATGCATTAGTTCAGTTGGGACAAAAGGATTTACTGATTGATTGTCAGGGTAACTGGGGAAATATTCTGACGGGCGATGGTGCAGCAGCTCCCCGGTATATCGAGGCCCGGTTGTCGAAATTTGCGTTAGAAGTAGTATTTAATCCGAAGATAACAAACTGGAAATTATCGTACGACGGACGAAATAAGGAACCGGTTGCATTGCCGGTTAAGTTTCCGTTGCTGCTGGCTCAGGGGGTTGAAGGTATTGCTGTGGGGTTGAATTCCAAAATTTTACCCCATAATTTTAATGAATTATTGGATGCTTCCATTGCTTATCTGAGAAATGAACCGTTTGCATTGTATCCCGATTTTCAGACTGGAGGTTATGTGGATGTATCCAGGTATAACGATGGAGAACGGGGCGGAAGTATCAAAGTGCGTGCCAAAATAAGCAAACTTGATAACAAAACGCTCGTTATCAATGAAATACCTTTTGGGACAAATACTACTAAGTTAATCGATACGATACTGAAAGCCAATGATAAGGGCAAAATAAAGATTCGAAAAGTAGATGACAACACCGCTCAGCATGTTGAGATTGTTATTCACCTGCAGGCGGGGGTGTCGTCCGACAAAACCATAGATGCGCTTTATGCGTTTTCGGATTGCGAAAAGAGTATTTCGCCCAACTGTTGTGTAATCGAAGATAACCGGCCCCGGTTTATTACGGTAAGCGAACTCCTGCGTACCAGTGCCGACCATACGTTAGCCTTGCTGAAGGACGAACTCGGGATTCAACGGGCAGAGTTGCTGGAAGCTCTTCATTTTGCCTCCTTGGAAAAAATATTTATCGAACAACGAATTTATAAGGACAAGCAATTTGAAGATAGCAAGACTATTGACGAGGCTATAGCTCATATCGATAAACGTATTGAGCCGTTTAAGGAGTTATTTTTGAGAGAGATAACACGTGACGATATGTTGCGTTTATTTGAAATAAAGACTAAACGTTTTCTGAAATTCAATTCTGAAAAAGCCGAAGAGGAGATCGCGTTAATCAAGAAACAAATAGCGGAAATCGATTATCATCTGGCTCATATTGTTGAGTATACAATAGACTGGTTTACAATGCTGAAGGATAAGTATGGAAATAAATATCCCAGATGCAGTGAAATCAGAAGTTTTGAAACGATAGAGGCTGCGAAAGTGGTTGAAGCGAACGAAAAGCTCTATGTAAACTACGAAGAAGGATTTATCGGAACCAGTTTGAAGAAAGACGAATTTATTTGTAACTGCTCTGATATTGATGATGTTATCCTTTTTTTCAAAGATGGTAAATACAAGGTGGTAAAAGTTGCTGACAAAATTTTTGTGGGTAAAAATATCCTGTATCTTGCTATCTTTAAGCGGAATGATACACGAACTATTTACAATGCTGTGTATCGTGATGGTCGCATGGGAGCATTCTACATGAAACGTTTTGCGGTTACCGGTACTACCCGCGATAAAGAGTACGACCTGACACAGGGAAAACCCAACTCGAAGGTGGTCTATTTCAGTGTCAATCCGAATGGAGAGGCGGAGGTGATTCGTATTGCTCTTAAGCCGAAACCCCGTTTGAAAAATTTGCTGTTGGAGAAGGATTTCAGCGATATTGCCATCAAGGGACGTCAATCGATGGGTAATATTCTGACTAAGAATGATATACTCCGTATTACCCTGAAACAAAAAGGTGGATCCACCTTGGGTGGACGTAACGTTTGGTTCGATAGGGATGTGCTTCGCCTGAATTATGATTCCCGTGGAGAGTTTTTGGGCGAGTTTCAGAGTGATGACCAGATCTTGGTAATTACCAGAACAGGAGAGTATTATACTACAAATTTCGATTTGACCAACCATTTTGATGCCGATACGAAAATTATAGAGAAATATGACGGAGATAAAATATGGTCGGTTGCGCTGTTTGATGCCGAGCAGAATTTTCCATACCTGAAGCGTTTCACATTAGAGCCTTCGCAGAAACGTGTGAACTTCTTAGGTGATAATCCGGCATCGACCATGCTGCATATTTCCTGCGAAGTTTATCCCCGTTTTGAAGTCGTTTTTGGCGGAAAAGATGCGGAGAAGACTCCGGTTACAATTGATGTAGATGAATTTATCGGTATAAAAAGTTGTAAAGCAAAGGGTAAACGAATTTGCACCTGGGAAATCGAGGCTGTGAAAGAACTGGAACCTACCCGCTATCCGGAACCTGTTGATACGGAAGAAGCTGAATGGGAGGATGATGGAGAATCCGGAGGCGAAGACGTGGAACAATCCGTTTCAAAAGAGAACGTAGAACCGCAAACTCCGTTGAAGCCTGCCCCGACCCAGTCGGTTCTGCCGCATAATGTAACCGGTAGCGATGATGACGACGACGAATCGTTGATAGATGAAGTCACCGGTCAGACGTCATTATTTTAACCGGCATAATACATAAACCGCAATGGTTCAACGTACGAAAATAATTGGAATATTGTTGCTTATCCTTTTGTTGATAGGTGCCGTTTTGCTCTTCGTCTTTTTGCCGTCTACGCCTCGTGATGTCGATAAGATACAAAAAAGCGGAGAGATACGGATTGCCATACGGATGAATCAGATTGATTGTATGATGCGGGGCGATACTTTAGCAGGATTCCAGTATGAACTGTCAAAAGAATTTGCTTACAGTTGTTTGCATGTAAAGATAAAGTGGGTACGGGTATCGGATATTCCCGAGGCTATTCGTTTATTGGAACAGGGAAAGGTAGATTTAATTGCTCAAAATCTGACTCGCTCCACAGATGTGCTGCAACAGGTGGCTATCTCGGTGCCGGTTTTAATATCCAAAGCGGTGTTGGTGCAGCGCAAAGCATCAGAAATCGCGGATGATACTACATTTGTGAAGAATCAACTGAATTTGGGCAAAAAGCAGCTCTGTATCGTCAGAGGATCTTCCTACGCACAACGGATACAGCATCTGGCAGAGGAGATTAGCGATACCATTTATGTGAGTGAAATGAAGGTACACGATGCCGAAGAACTCATACTTTTGATTGCCCGGGGCAGTATTCGCTACGGTGTGTGCGATGAAAAAATTGCCAACTATTTTGTCAAACGCTTTCCGGGAATCGATGTCAGTGTCGACATCGGATTTCCTCAGTTGCAGGGTTGGGGAATCAATAAACATTCTCCCGGTCTGGCAAAGGCGGTGAACAGCTG
>CAZFTY010000062.1:0-8588 GCA_964521835.1 uncultured Microbacter sp. | reverse complement strand
GCATCCGGCACCATAGAAATAGATCTGATGCACTTTTTTCTTGAAGAAAACCTCAGGCAATTGTAAGCGAATAGACCGGCTGATCTCCCTTCTCATCTGAAAATAAGGATTCAACCCCTCGGTAAAAGCTCTCTCCAAAACATAAATGCCTTCTACAAGACACCATTCGGTCTTAGAGGAACCACTGTCAGCTATTAACTTCATTGGAAATATTTTTTGAATAAATTCGAGACGATTACACTACGTATTTGCAAAGAAATAAACAATCGATTCTACGTTGTGCCGGTAACGGAAAATCACACACTACCGGATTACCATTGTGTTTCACAAATGCGAAGCGCAAAATTAACTATTATCTTCCTAAACAGCAAGATTATAAATACAAAATTATTTATTTTGTTTTGATTAATACAATACTTCGTTACAAAAGTGCCTGTGTTGGAGTAAATCAAATTAACAGATAGAAAAAAACGAGTTATCGCTTTTTCTCCGACTTATATTCTCACGCAAAGGTGCAGAGGCGGAAAGCGCTCATAAACAATTGAAATACAAATATTACGACTTAAGACACTACAAAGAAAAACCGAAACTTTTTCTTTGTGACTTTGCATCTCCCGCATTGCTGGGCAAGTTTTGCGTGAGAGACATATTTCATAACGAATCATGGTTAATACAAAGACAGTACAATTTAAGAACTACACCCAGAGCAAAAGAAACGGTTGTATTATAATTTTTATTCTGTCTTTAATTTATTATAGGCTATTTTTACACTATTAAAGTACAAATATAATACATTATGGCTTACTTTGCAACATCAAACTATTAATTTGGGAACACAGGGTAAATGTGTTATAATTGTACCTTCTATTATTGAGCGCTTCCTCTTAATTTTTTAGTCTATGAATACGTCAAAAGGTCTCACTGCGTTTGCTCAAACTATTCCTGACACGATTGGGAAAAAGCAACTATTTCACGACATTACCCGTCGTCTGGCATGGGGAACCGATGCCGGTTTTTACCGCAAAGTTCCTCAAATAGTAATTCATCCCTCAACGGAAAAAGAGATGGCTTCGTTACTGAAAGCGGCCAACGAAACAATCACCCCCGTCACTTTCCGCGCAGCAGGCACCAGCCTCTCGGGACAAGCCATCAGCGATTCCGTTTTGATAGTGACAGGTAAATTATGGGAAAAATATACGATTCATAACAACGGAGAGGCCATTTCTTTGCAACCGGGCATTGTAGGCAGCAGAGTGAATCAACTGCTGAAACCCTTCGACCGGATTTTCCCTCCCGACCCCGCTTCGCTCAATTCGGCCATGGTCGGCGGTATTATCATTAACAACGCCTCGGGCAAAAGCTGCGGTACACATGCCAATAGCGACAAAATTCTGCTCTCGGCGCGCATTATTTTTGCCGATGGATCGCTGTTGGATACGGCCGATCTCCAAAGCAAAGAGAATTTTCAGAGAACCCACCCTGAATTCATTGCCTCTATTACCGACCTCCGGGATGAAATAAGAGCAGACAAGAAATTATTGGAACGGATCAGGTACAAATACAGCATCAAAAATGTTACCGGTCTCAACCTGTTACCGTTCGTAACATTCGACGATCCGTTCGATATTATCACCCACCTGTTGGTTGGCTCGGAAGGCACATTAGCTTTTCTGGCCGAAGCGACCGTTGCAACCGAGCAGGAACCCCATTTCAAAGCCAGTGCGATGCTCTACCTCAAAGACATCAAATATGCCTGTCAGGTAGTGCAGAAACTAAAACAGACTCCCGTTACCGGAGTAGAGCTTTTAGACAGAAAAGCCTTAAAATCGGTCGAAGGCCGGGATGGAATGCCGGACTATTTGTCAACGCTCGACGACAACGTAACGGCACTATTAATCGAAACAAAAGCATATGCCGAGGCCGATCTGTTGAAACAAATAGAGGCCATCGAACAATGCATTCGGGAATTCGACACCGTGCTACCGGCATCATTCACGCAGGACGAAAACGTTTACAACGTTTGGTGGGCAATACGTTCGGGCATTTTCCCTTCGGTTGGCGGTATGCGCGAGCCGGGAACCACTACCCTGATAGAGGATGTTGCTTTCCACATGGAAGACCTGGCCGAAGCCACCTCGGAACTACAGCAGCTGCTTGAAAAATACGAATATACCGACAGCGTGATTTACGGACATGCGCTCGAAGGCAACTTCCATTTTATCATCAACCAACGATTCGATTCGTATGGAGAAGTAGCACGTTACGAATCACTGATGAAAGACGTTGTCGCTCTCGTAACCGAGAAATATGACGGATCGTTGAAGGCCGAACACGGAACGGGACGCAACATGGCTCCTTTTGTAGAACAAGAGTGGGGATCGGAAGCGTTCAGCATCATGCAACGGATCAAAAAGATCTTTGACCCGAATAACATCCTAAATCCCGGAGTAATCTTTAACGACGATCCCGATTGTTTTATCAAAGATTTCAAACCGCTGCCACTCACCAATCCTCACGTGGATAAGTGCATCGAATGCGGTTTTTGCGAGGTCAACTGTCTGACCTCCGGATTCACGCTATCTTCGCGACAACGCATTGTGGTACAACGCGAAATTACCCGGTTAAAACAGACCAATGACGATCCCGACACCCTGTCAGAACTCGAAAAGGGGTACAAATACTTAGGCAATGCGACCTGTGCCGGCGACGGACTCTGTGCCACCTCCTGCCCGATGGGAATCAACACCGGTCACCTGACGCACGATGTCCGCCATGCATCGCTGCCAACCGGAAGTTTCGGCTGGCAGATCGGCAACTTCGCGGCCAACCATTTTGAAGGAATCAAGACAGGTCTACGCTCGGTATTAACGCTGGCCAACGCCGCCCACACGGTGATCGGCAGCAAAAACATGACCTATCTCTGCAACGAAGCCAACAAAATGGGATTACCTCTCTGGACAACAGCTATGCCCAAAGCCCATAAAATTCATCTAAACAGCCTCAATATTAAACCTTCAGCGCAAAAAGTAGTCTATTTTCCAAGTTGCATCAACCAATCGATGGGCGTCCATAAAGATTGCCCCGAACAGACTCCATTGTCAGATAAGATGACCGGGCTATTCCAGAAGTCGGGATACGAAGTAATTTTCCCCGAAGGGATGGAAAATATGTGTTGCGGCACTATCTGGGAAAGCAAAGGCATGTATGATATTGCCGACCGTAAAACGGCAGAGCTGGAGGAGGCACTCTGGAAAGCGAGTGAAGAGGGCAAATACCCGGTAGTCTGCGATCAGAGTCCCTGCCTTTACCGGATGCGCGAAAAGATCAAAAAAATAAAACTCTACGAACCGGTAGAGTTTATCGAAACCTTTTTGGTTGACAAATTGGATTTTCACCCCACCCAGGAGAGCGTAGCCATCCACACCACCTGTTCCATGACTAAAATGGGATTGAGAAGCACGTTGCTGACTTTAGCCGGACGTTGCACCGAACATGTATTTGTTCCCGAAGAGGTGGGCTGTTGCGGATTTGCCGGCGACAAAGGATTTACCACACCGGAAGTAAACCGCTATGCACTACGCAAGCTACGTCCGCAATTGGAGGCGAACGGAATCGAACGGGGATATTCCAACAGCCGCACTTGCGAAATAGGTTTAACAACGAATAGCGGCATTCCGTATATGTCAATCGTTTATCTGGTAGATAAATGTACTACACCCAAAAAGCTCCAATAGGCAAGGAGCTTTCTACTAACCAAATTTTATGCCATGTTATCCTCTGCAGTCGTCTGTAGAGGATAACTCTTTTAAAGTATTCCCATTTCCGGGAACAGAAATAATCAACGTCGTCTGTTTCGCTCCGGCTTTTCTACAGCTTTATTCTCCGGTCAACGCATTTTCGGTACCCCATATTTCCAACTCCCGAAACACAGGAGAGAGACTTTGGCCTAACCCGCTAAGCGAATACTCCACACGGGGAGGTATCTCTTTGTACGCTTTTCTCAAAATCAATTGATCAGACTCCAGCTCTTTCAGCTGCTCGGCAAGCACTTTTCGCGATATGTCGGGTATACGAACGGCAATTTCGCCAAATCGTTTTTTACCTGACAAAAGAGAATATAAGATGATCGTCTTCCATTTTCCTCCAATTAATTCGAGCGTAGCCGTTACGGGGCATTGGGTCTTTTTCTTCAGATGAGACATGATAGTTACCTTTTAGTTACCACTTTTTTAATGATTTTCACCGACGAGCTGTTACAAAACAGAACTATTATTAGTTACTTTGCGTAACAAAAGTAGTAATAAAACAACCGATTTCTATATTTGTCGATAAAAAACAGCGCAATATTTAATACGACGACATATCAGAAACAGTTCACTTACCTGCTCACGCAGACAAAACACATTGTTTATCAACAAATTATTCACATTAAAAACAAAACACGATGAAAATAGGAATAACAGGAGCGACCGGACAATTAGGCCGCATCGTAGTGGAAAAATTAAAGAAAAAAGTCCCGGCAGATAATATCATTGCCTTAGTCAGAACACCAAACAAAGCCGCAGACCTACAGGTAGAGATTCGCCCGTTTGACTACAACAAACCGGAAGATATGGCAACGGCATTACAAGGGATCGATTGTCTGTTGCTCATTTCAGGCAACGAAATTGGGCAACGCGCCCAGCAGCATTTGAATGTTATCAATGCCGCAAAACAAAGCGGAGCAACCCGGATCGTTTACACCAGCCTGCTTCATGCCGACACATCGACATTAAATCTGGCAGGAGAACACTTAGCCACAGAGAAGGCCCTCAAAGAATCCGGAATAGCACACACCATACTAAGAAACAGCTGGTATACTGAAAATTACACCGGATCCACCGGCAATGCCATTGCGGGCGGTGCGTTTCTGGGAAGTGCCGGTAATGGCAAGATTGCCTCCGCATCGCGCGCCGACTTTGCCGAAGCCGCCGCTGTCGTTCTGGCCGACGAAGGTCACAGTGGAAAGATCTACGAGTTGGCAGGAGATACGGCATATACCCTTGCAGACTTGGCTGCCGAGATATCGAAACAAACAGGAAAAAATATTCCGTATAAGAATCTATCGGAGGAGGAGTATGCCAATATCCTAAAAAGCTTCGGGATACCCGATGGCATAGCTGCCGCGATTGCAAGCTGGGATACCGGAGCCTCAAAAGGCGATCTCTTCGATGACCAGCATCAACTCTCCAAACTGATTGGAAGAGCAACAACACCTCTGTACGAAAGTGTAACTGCCGCCATCGCCGGAAAATAACATACCTATCTCGGACACAAGAATTTCAAGGAGCGAATATCAACCAGAAAGGAAGATATTCGTTCCTTGTCCGAATATTACAGCACCAAACAAACAATAATTAACCCGATAAAAATCAGTTTAATACATCAACATACACATATTCATCAGGTAAATCATTCACGCTGTGCTGCTCCATCCATCGCGCTTCGATTCAAACAAGAATTTACACGAACAAATTCAGATGCTCCAAAGTCCGATCACTCCATCAAAAACCACCGTATATCACTATCAATATGATCGTTGTATTTTTTTTACAACATCCCTTTTCTTCTATAAAATTTCTCTGAAAATAAGCTAACTTTGCAGCTGTTTTTAATAGATCGTTTATGGGTGAAAAGCCAATTTTTTATACGGAATCTCAATCGCGCTGGAAGAGTTTCCGCTGGAGCATAAGAATCGTTCTTATTTTCTTGGTCATTGGTGTTGTTGCAATTACCATTTCATTGTTACGAAAGCAGGCACTGCAACTTCCTCCCCTGAAAGAACAAACGGGAGTGTTTCGGAAAGTGACCGACAATGTCATAGCCAAAAACGACCAAAAAGAGTACAAACGGCTGGAACGAATCATAAGCGAAGCACGTAAAACGCGCAAGCATGAATTTTATGCCGAACGAAAAGCGATCCCCGGAATTATAAAAAATTACTATCCGGTCAAAGCGGGGTTTTACGTCAATTGGGATCCGCAGTCCGAATTTTCGCTCAATCACAACATCAATAAATTAAATATGATTTTGCCCGAGTGGCTGTTTATTACAGACTCGTCGGACGAAATTTATGATGACGTGGACTCGACAGCCATGAATTTCATGCGCAAAAACCACGTTGCCATTGTTCCCATTCTCTCCAACTTCTACAACAAAAAATGGAACGGAGTCAACGTTCACAAGATTCTCGCTTCACCCACCCGCCGCGCAGCCGTTATTAACAACATATACCGGATATTAACCAAGTATCATTTTGCCGGTATCAATATTGACTTTGAAGACTTAGTTGAAAAGACGGACGATCACCTCATCACGTTCCAGAGAGAACTCTACGCGAAACTGCATCGTGGAGGCTTTTTGGTTTCTCAGGATATTTCTCCTTTCAACGAAGACTACAACACAAAAGAGTTGGGAAAATACAACGACCTTCTCTTTTTAATGGCCTACGACCAACACTCTCCGTCAAAAGCTCCCGGCCCCATCGCGGCTCAATATTGGGTTGAAGCGGCTATGGACGACATTTTCAAAAAAGTAAGTCCTCAGAAGGTGGTGTTATGTATTGCCGGCTACGGCTATAACTGGACAGAAGGACATGATGCCCGAAACAGCACCTATCAGGAAGCAATGGCGGACGCACTGGGCAATAATGCTCCCGTTCATTTCGATAATCAGACTTACAACCTCGATTTTTCGTATTACGATTCGGAAAGAAAACTGCACCGTGTATATTTCACCGATGCCGTCTCCAATTACAATGCTATCCGAACAGCTTATGATAATGGAATGGCCGGTTATGCACTGTGGCGACTCGGTTCGGAAGATGCCCGACTTTGGGGATTTTTTGCAAAAGACCTATCAGTGCCAGGGCTAAAAAAACAACCTTTCGATTATCACTCTCTCGAACATATCAAATCGTCTTTCAGTGTCGATTATATCGGATCCGGAGAGGTACTCAACATCGTATCGTCACCCCGTCCGGGACGCATTAAGCTCGAAGTAAACAAAGGAGAACAGGCCATCTCCGAAGAAAATTATCTGGAACTACCGTCGAGTTATGTAATCAACCGCACCGGAAAAAAAGACAAAATGATTGCCTTCACCTTCGATGACGGGCCTGACGAAGATTACACGCCTCAAATTCTCGAAATCCTGAGTCAGCACCATGTACCTGCGGCATTTTTTGTTACCGGCATCAATGCGGAACAAAATCTGCCCATCCTGCAGCGCATGTACCGTGAAGGACATACGATCGGCAACCACACCTTTTTACATCCGAACGTCGCGGTTATTTCATCTTCGCGATTCAGGGCCGAACTGCGTTCTACAGGATATATCATAGAGGGAATTACCGGACACGCAACGATGTTGTACCGACCGCCATACGATACCGATTTGGAACCAACCAACCCGTCAGCGGTGGAACCAATGTCCGTTGCCCGTTCCGAAGGCTATCTGACCATCGGATCCAACATCGACCCGCTTGACTGGGAGGTCGGAGTAACTTCAGATTCGATCATTGCCCGCGTCATTCGACAAACCGAACTGAGTGAAATTAATGGTGACCCGCATAATATTATACTATTGCACGATGCCGGGGGAAACCGTAGCGCTACTATCGCAGCTTTACCCCATCTGATCGAATATTTCAAGACGAAAGGGTATAAATTTGTCAGTATTTCTGATCTTCTCGACAGAAAAAGAGACGATCTGATGCCTCGTCAAACCGGTGATTTCAATCAATACCTACAGACAGCCGATGCTACAGTTGTAACTGCCAGCTATATTCTCAACCGCATCTTGTCCGTGATCTTCTTTGTCGCATTATTGCTATCGGTAGCCAAAATACTCACCGTAGCCGTTCTGGCCATTGTTCATCGCAGAAGAATGCAAAAACAGCTACCTCCGGAAGCAATTTCGCATCTTAAAATGAGCGTAATCGTTCCTGCTTATAACGAAGAGATAACTGCCTGCAAAACGGTCGAAAATCTGCTGAAAAGCACCTACCCGAATCTTGAAATCATATTCGTGGATGACGGCTCAAAAGACAACACATACCAAAACGTATTGGATCAATTCGGAAACAACCCGAAAGTAAGCGTCAATACAAAACCGAACGGAGGAAAAGCGTCGGCGCTCAACTACGGTATTCAGATAGCAACTGGAGATATTTTGGTGTGCATCGATGCCGATACCCTGCTGAAGGCAGATGCTATCAGCAAACTGGCTCCCTATTTTACCGATCCGAAAGTGGCTGCCGTTGCCGGAAATGTAAAGGTCGGCAACCGTGTGAACCTATTGACTCACTGGCAAAGCATCGAATATATCACCAGTCAGAATTTTGACCGTCGCGCTTTCGATATTTTAAATGCCATCATGGTAATCCCCGGAGCAATCGGAGCTTTCCGTCGCAACTCTATCATTGAAGTTGGAGGTTTCGACACCGACACATTGGCCGAAGATTGCGATCTGACCATGCGTCTGCTGCGCAAAGGATATGTGATTCATTGTTGTAACGAAGCGTTGGCATTTACAGAGGCACCCGAAAC
>CAZFTY010000061.1:0-8607 GCA_964521835.1 uncultured Microbacter sp. | reverse complement strand
AAACCAGTATCAACTCCATCAAAAAGGTGTATGCCGGACGAAAGGTGTGTGGCATTTTCCAGCCACATCTCTATACACGTACCCGCGATTTCGCGGCAGGTTTTGCGGCGGCTCTTTCGCAGTTGGATGAAGTGATTCTGCTTGATATTTATCCGGCACGCGAACAACCGATACCGGGAGTTTCCTCGCTAATTATATTCGACCGGATTACGGCTCCTAAAAAGATTCTCTGCACGAAACAGGAGCTGCTCGGAATTCTTGAAAAGAAAAGAGATTTTGATGTGCTGGCAACCTTCGGAGCAGGCGATATCGACCGCCTTCTACCAGAGATAAAGCAGCTGCTCGAAAAAAGAAAATGATACCGGAACCGGAGTTTTACTGATTGTCAGTAGCTCCGGTTTCTTGTTTCGCGCGAAGCTCTTTTTTGATGAAATACTCTTCCCACACTACCCACATTATGAAAATGATGAGGTAAAAAATGTATTTGAAGAAATAGGTATGAACCAGTTCGAATGAGGCGGGATGATCGCTCATGACAATGCCTACCACACTGATGCGTGCAATGTTGACCACGTGCACCACAGCTAATCCGCCCAGCATATACCACCATTTGTGTTTCCACGGGCCGCGGCTGAATGCCATGATGCAGAGAAATATGAATGCCTGTTTGAGCCCCGTACATCCCCATGCGATTTCCGAATGTTGTCCGTTGGCAAATTCAAATATTGTTCCGTGATCGATACCAAAGGGAACTCCGACCAACTCAAAAAACAGACTGACAACCCGTACAATCTCTCTTTGTTCGAGAATGAATGGTGCCGAGATGTCAAGGCCTAAAAAAGTCACGTTCGGATCGTAATCGCCGTCGTGCACAAAATTCTTCCAGAAACAGTTGGCAACCATCATCACAACAAAGAAAATCAGCACCCCTTTCAAAGGGCGAAGCTGTCGGACATATTTGTCTATGTTGGTTTTGGTAAGCATAACAACCGAATTAAATGGTTCCTTTAATTGTTGGTCAGTTTTTTGAAGACATCCTCCATGCTGTGTTCTTCGCGTTTGAGGGTCAGTAACGGAGTGTTGGTCTCTACTGCAACGCGAAACAGCTCTTGTCGAATATCGGCCGAACTCATCACATGAAAGGTGTTGTTGCCGATCGGCTCTACCTGCAGCACAAACGGCAGCGTACGGAGTTTCTCCGGTTTAATGTCACCGGCAAACTCCACTAAAGTACTGAACCGGTCCTTTTCGACTTCCAGCACAAGATCGTTTTCCGTGCTGTCGGCAGCCAGTTGGCCGTTGTTGATGATAATCACACGTTTGCAAATGGCCTTTACTTCCTGCATGATGTGGGTGGAGAAGAGAACGGTTTTCTCTTTGCCTACTTCAATAATCAGGTTGCGAATCTCTTCGAGCTGATTGGGGTCGAGTCCTGTGGTGGGTTCATCCAGAATCAGCACTTTGGGGTCGTGGATCAATGCTTGTGCTAATCCGACGCGTTGCCGGTAACCTTTTGAGAGCTGCCCGATTCGTTTCTTGTATTCATCGGTCAGTCCGGTTCGTTCAATCATTTCGTCGACACGACTTTTGCTTTGCTTGCCCAGGTGATACATGCCGGCAACAAATTGCAGGTACTCTTTAACGTACAGGTCGGGGTAAAGTGGATTGTGTTCCGGCAGGTAACCGATCATCCGGCGTGTTTCGAGTCCTGTCTCCGTCACCTTTTCGCCGCAAACGGAAACGGTGCCCGCGTCAGCCGAGATATATCCGGTGACAATTTTCATCAGTGTAGATTTTCCTGCTCCGTTGGGGCCGAGAAATCCGGCAATCTCACCTTCATGAAGCTCGAACGAAACATTGTTGAGGGCAGCCTGCTGGCCGTAATATTTAGTTAACTGTTGAATCGATAATGACATGTATTCCTTCTCAAATTGTTGTATCTTTGTGCCTGCTAATACGGAACGTTGCCCGAAGCAGACATGCAATGATCTCACGTATAAAGACTCACAAAAATAACCATTATTTTGCAGATTGATCCTAAACCTGTTACAATAGATGAATCGTTCACTGAAGATAAAAGGAATTCGCATTCCGAATAATATTGGCAAATTACGTCCGAAGGCTTCGGATATAAGGGATCATGTGCAAATTGTATTCGGTTTGCTGCTGTATGCCTTTGCCTGGAAGGGATTTCTGCTTCCGCATCAGATCCCGGGTGGCGGTGTAACCGGTATAGGCGCGCTTATCTTTTTCGCTACCGGAATTCCGGTTTCCATTCCCTATTTTGCCATCAACGCCATTCTTTTGGTGATTGCAATTCGTAGTATCGGGCTGTCATTCAGTCTGAAAACGATTTTCGGAGTTGGCGTGCTGACTTTTCTTTTTTCTGTTATTCCCATTATTCCGAAGGGCACATTTGTCGGACCCAATGACTCTTTTATGGCCTGCATCCTCGGAAGTATCATGGCTGGAGTGGGGGTCGGTATCGTTTTTATCTCCAACGGAAGTTCGGGAGGAACCGATATTATTGCAAAAATTCTGAATCAGAGTCGCAATATAACACTCGGCCGGGCAATGCTTTATTGCGATGTGATTATTATCAGTTCGTCGTATCTTATTCTTGGAAGCCTCGAAAAGGTGGTTTTCGGGTTGGTAACGCTGGCTGTGATGTCTGTTTCGCTCGATATGGTGGTGAACGGGGTGCGTCAATCGGTACAGTTCTTTATTATTTCGCGTGAGCATGAACAGATTGCCGATCGCATCAACAACGAAGTACATCGAGGTGTAACTATTTTGAACGGAGAAGGCTGGTATTCGAAAGAGCCGATGAAGGTGGTGATGGTTATTGCCCGTAAAAACCAGTCGGTTGCGATAATCCGTTTGGTAAAGTCGATCGATCCCGACGCGTTTGTTTCACAGGGTTCTGTAATCGGGGTATATGGCCGTGGATTTGAAACAATGAACGTAAAATAAATCGATTCTCGCTTCCGATCTATCAGTAAATCACCTCCTGAAACAACAAAATAGAAGTTTTTGCGAACTTTTTTTTGAAAGATTATTGCAGAGAAACAAAAAACGGCTATCTTTGCAGTCACAAAACGATTCGACAATGAATAATTCTCTACTACTCGTGAACGTGGTCGTCCTTTTAGTCAAATCCTAAAGGGTGAGTCAGGCATGTAGTAGAATGAACGATATATAAACGAATTAACGAAGCCTTTCTCATCCATGAGAGAGGCTTTTTTTATTAAAGACCCTTTCTCCGGAAGAGGAACATAATTTGCCGGTTGCGAATTTTCTTTTTAGCTCGAGTGGTTTTGATGGTACATGGAGAAAATAAGATCAATAATAACTGAATATCAACTAAATCATAATAAAATCAGACTAATCACCCCTCCTTGGGAGGGGGTGGGGAAGGTCTAAATTATTTACGCAATGAAACTCAGAAGCAATACAACAACGCAAGGTCGTTTGATGGCAGGAGCCCGCTCTTTGTGGCGTGCCAACGGAATGACAGACGATCAGATGGGCAAACCGGTTATTGCCATCGTTAATTCATTTACTCAATTTGTGCCGGGTCACGTTCATTTGCACGAAATCGGTCAGGAGATCAAGGCCGAAATCGAAAAATTGGGTTGCTTTGCGGCAGAATTCAATACCATCGCCATCGACGACGGTATTGCCATGGGTCATGATGGAATGCTCTATTCGCTACCATCGCGCGACATTATTGCCGACAGCGTGGAATATATGGTGAATGCGCACAAAGCCGACGGCATGATCTGCATCAGCAATTGCGACAAAATTACTCCGGGTATGCTGATGGCTGCCATGCGTCTCAATATCCCGACGGTTTTTGTTTCTGGAGGGCCGATGGAAGCGGGTCGGTTGGAAGATAAAAAGCTCGATCTGATCGATGCCATGGTGCAGGGCGGCGACAGCAATGTTCCCGAAAGTGTTCTGGAAAAAGTAGAACGTGCCGCTTGTCCTACCTGTGGCTCCTGCTCCGGGATGTTTACCGCCAACTCCATGAACTGCCTCAACGAAGCTATCGGTCTGGCGCTTCCGGGCAACGGTACCATTGTGGCTACTCATGCTAATCGCAAACAGCTGTTTATGGATGCAGCAGAGTTGATTGTAAAGAATTGCTACAAATATTATCTGGATGGTGATGAAAGCGTGTTGCCGCTGTCGATTGTAACCCGCAAGTCGGTACTCAATGCCATGACCCTGGATATTGCGATGGGAGGTTCTACCAACACGGTGCTCCACCTGTTGGCAGTGGCTCACGAGGCCGGTGTGGACTTCACCATGGACGATATCGATGCTCTTTCGCGTAAGACGCCTTGTTTGTGCAAAGTGGCACCGAATACGCAAAAATACCATATTCAGGATGTAAACCGTGCCGGTGGTATTCTGGGTATTTTGGCCGAATTGAACCGCGCCGGTTTGCTCGATATATCCGTAACCCGTGCCGATGGGTTCACGCTGGCCGAGGCCATTGCTCAATACGATATCAAAAGTCCGACTGTTTCGGACAAAGCCATCAATAAATACAAAAGCGCTCCTGCTAACCGCTTCAATCTGGTGCTGGGATCGCAAAATGAACAGTTTGCCGAACTGGATACCGACCGTGAAAACGGATGTATCCGTGATGTGGAACATGCCTACACCAAGGATGGTGGACTGGGAATTCTGAAAGGCAATATCGCGTTGGACGGTTGCGTTATAAAAACCGCCGGAGTGGACGAAAGTATCTGGAAATTCTCCGGTCCGGCTAAAGTGTTTACTTCTCAGGATGCAGCTTGTGCAGGCATTCTGGGCGGGAAAGTCGTTTCGGGCGACGTGGTGGTAATCACTCACGAAGGCCCGAAAGGTGGCCCAGGTATGCAGGAGATGCTCTATCCGACCTCGTACATCAAATCGAAACACCTGGGTAAAGAGTGCGCTCTGATTACCGACGGTCGTTTTTCAGGAGGTACTTCCGGTTTGTCGATCGGGCATATCTCTCCGGAGGCAGCTTCGGGCGGTAACATCGGGTTGGTAAAAGACGACGACATCATTGAAATCGATATACCGAACCGTTCTATCAACGTAAAAGTGAGCGACGAAGAGTTGCTGAACCGCCGCAAAGCCGAAGAAGCGCGTGGCGATGCCGCCTTCACGCCTGCCGACCGCGATCGCAAGGTTTCGAAAGCGCTTCGCGCCTATGCCAGCATGGTAAGCTCGGCCGACAAGGGAGCGGTAAGAATAATTTGAAAATTAGAGAATTTGAAGATTTGAAAATGAAATCTGTATCTTCAGATCAATGATTAAACGGTTCAACAATTAAACTTTGAACAATGTCTCACGACCATTCAAATCATCACGATCATGCAAGCGGAAATATCGTTGCGGCGTTTTTCCTGAATCTGGGTTTTGCCATCATCGAACTGGTAGGCGGCTTGCTGACCAATAGTGTGGCTATCCTTTCGGATGCCTTGCACGATTTCGGCGACAGTATTTCGCTGGGCGTGGCGTGGTACCTGCAACGGTTCTCCAACAAAAAGGGAGATTTGAACTATACCTACGGATACAAACGTTTCTCTCTTTTGGGGGCGATCTTTATCTCTGTGGTGTTGCTGGTAGGTTCCATTTTTGTGATACAGGCTGCTATCGGTCGTGTGATTCACCCCGAAGTTTCCAATGCCCGGGGAATGTTCTTCCTTGCCATTCTTGGTATTGCAGTCAACGGCGCGGCTATCTTTCGGTTGAAAAAAGGAAATTCGCTCAACGAAAAGGCGGTGATGTTGCACTTTATGGAAGACGTCTTGGGCTGGATTGCAGTGCTGATTGTCAGTGTGGTGATGATGTTTGTAGATGTTCCGGTGCTCGACCCGATTCTTTCTTTGGGGATCAGCGTTTGGGTATTGACCAATGTTTACAAAAATCTGAAAGCCTCGTTCAAAATTTTGATGCAGAAAGTGCCGGCAGAGGTAAACGAACCAAAACTGCTTGAAAAAATTAAGCAACTGGACAAGGTGAAAGACCTGCACGATGTTCATCTCTGGACATTGGACGGAGAACGGCATATCATCACATTGCATGTTGTAACATGCTGTGCAATTAACGTTAACGAATTGTCGGGATTGAAAACCTCCATTCGAAATCTTTGCAAGGAGTTTGGAATTTACCATGCTACCATCGAATTTGAAACGGAGAACGAACAATGCGAGTTTGAATCGGGATGTTGTTGAAAATGGTGTATGATGAATGAAGATATTGCGGCATATGGACGAACTTTAAAGACCTATCTTCTTGAAAAAGGAGCTTCAGAAGTCGGTTTTGCTCGTCTTTCCGGTTCGGAGTATATCTCCGGAATCTCCATTTTGTTGCGGATACCGGCTGAAGTTGTACGTTCGATAGATGACGGACCTAATATGGCATATTTCGATCAATATCATATCCTTAATTCGAAATTAGATGAGTTGGCAATTTCAGGGGTTCAATATATCCAGAAAATAGGATTTGACGCCTTGGCAATGACAACGGATAAGGTAAAAGAGTATGGCAACTATATGACGGAGCTACCTCATAAGACGGTTGCAACATTGGCAGGGCTGGGTTGGATTGGCAAATCTGCTTTATTGGTAACTCCAAAATATGGATCTGCGATTCGTCTTACCACTATTCTTACGGACATGCCTCTCGAATATGGAACCCCTGTAAAAGAGTCGGCGTGTGGAAATTGTACCCGATGTGAAAGCGCATGTCCTGGTATGGCAATTTCCGGAAAACTCTGGAATGCCACAATGCAAAGAGATGAATTTTTCGATGTGATTAAATGTCGGGCCAAAGCGCGTCAATTGTCAAAAGAACGTATGAACAAAGCTATAACGCTTTGTGGAAAATGCATAGAAGTATGTCCATATACTCAAAAATATATAGGGTGTTAATTTTTTAACTTATGTGTTATTTCAAAAAGACAACAAAACTATTTGTCTTTTGTCTTTAATCTACTAAATATGAGTCAATCACAAATTTCAGGAAGCCAGGCGCTCATGCGAGCGTTTGTTGCCGAAGGAGTTGAAACCATTTTCGGCTATCCCGGTGGAGCTATTATGCCGGTTTACGATGCATTGTACGATTTCCACGACAAGATGCGCCACATTCTGGTGCGTCACGAACAGGGAGCCGTACATGCAGCGCAGGGTTATTCACGTGTAACCGGAAAAACGGGTGTCGTCATTGCCACCTCGGGCCCGGGAGCAACCAACGTGATTACCGGTGTGGCCGATGCCATGATCGATAGTACGCCGATGGTGGTGGTTACAGGACAGGTGGTTGCCTCGCTTTTGGCTACCGATGCCTTTCAGGAAACTGATGTGGTGGGTATTACTCAGCCTATTACCAAATGGAGCTATCAGATTCGTTCGGCTGCTGAAATTCCCTGGGCTGTAGCCCGAGCTTTTTATATTGCCCGCGAAGGCCGTCCCGGTCCGGTGGTGCTCGACCTGACCAAAAATGCGCAGATCGAGTTGATGAATTTTCATTACGAACCGTGTACGTTTATCCGTAGTTTCATCCCGACTCCGCCGATCGACGAACAGACGGTTTCGGATGCGGCAGCTTTGATCAATCAGGCAAAAAAGCCGTTTGCGTTGGTAGGACAGGGAGTTATTTTGGGGAATGCCGAAAATGAACTGCTGGCGATGCTCGAAAAGGCGCAGATACCGGCCGCCTGGACACTGTTGGGTCTTTCGGCTATGCCAACCGATCATCCGCTCAACAAAGGGATGCTGGGAATGCACGGTAATTATGCGTGTAATATCAAGACGAACGAATGCGATGTGCTGATTGCTATCGGAATGCGTTTCGACGACCGGGTGACCAGCAAACTGGCAACTTATGCCAAACAGGCAAAAGTGATCCATTTCGATATCGATGTGGCTGAGATAAACAAAAATGTAAAAGCGGATGTGGCTGTGTTGGGAAATGCAAAAGAGACCATTGCCGCAGTTGCCAAAGAGCTGCAATCTGCCCGTCATGACGAATGGATTTCCAGCTTCGATTCGTATGCCAAAATCGAATACGATGAGGTGATCAAAGAGGAGGTCGATCCTTCCACTCCCGATATTAAAATGGGGGAAGTGATCCGTAAGGTGTCGGAAGCTACCGACCACAAAGCGATTTGTGTAACCGATGTGGGGCAGAACCAGATGATGGGTGCCCGCTATTTTCAGTTCTCTCAAACCCGTAGTATGGTTACTTCGGGCGGATTGGGAACCATGGGATTCGGACTTCCGGCTGCCATCGGAGCTAAAATTGGCGCTCCTCACCGCACTGTTTGCCTCTTTTGTGGTGACGGTGGCATTCAGATGACCATTCAGGAACTGGGAACTATTTTGCAGGAAAAAATCGGGGTAAAGATTATCGTTCTCAACAACCATTTCCTCGGCATGGTTCGCCAGTGGCAGGAGATGTTTTTCGACGAACGCTATTCGTTTACCAATATGAAGAATCCTGATTTTGTGGCTCTTGCCAAAGCGTATGGCATTCATGGGAAGAGTGTCTCCACGCACGAAGAGCTCGACCAGGCTATCGCCGAAATGGTTAGCAACGATGACG